>JANYHQ010000561.1 GCA_025358985.1 Acidimicrobiales bacterium | reverse complement strand
TGGACATCGAGTCGTTCCTGGCCGGAGAATCCACGCCGGTGTTTGTAGGAAGCGCACTTACAAACTTTGGAGTACGTCTGTTGCTTGACGCCATTGTTGACTTGTTCCCATCTCCATCGCCTCGCTTGGATATCCACGAGAAGCCGCGGCCGCTGGAAGAGTCCTTCAGTGCCTTTGTGTTCAAGGTACAGGCCAACATGGACCCGTCGCATCGTGACCGTATTGCCTTTGCCCGAATCTGCTCCGGACAATTCGAGCGGGGCATGCTGGTTACCTGCGAACGTACCGGCAAGGAGTTGGCCACCAAGTACGCCGCCACCGTGTTCGGTCAGGATCGAGAAACGGTGGAGATTGCGTTGCCCGGCGATGTGGTGGGGCTGGTGAACGCCAATGGCCTCAACCTGGGCGACACTCTGTTCGTGGCGCCTGCCGTGCGGTTCCCCGGTATTCCACGATTCATCCCCGAAGTGTTCGCCACCGTACGGCCATCCGATGGAGGGCGGTTCAAACAGTTTCGCAAAGGCCTGGACCAACTCGATGAGGAGGGTGTGGTGCAGGTATTACGGGACCCGTTCTTCGGTGATGCCGCTCCCATGTTGGCGGCCGTCGGGCAACTGCAATTCGAGGTGTTTGCCCACCGGTTGGGTTCGGAGTTCGGCGCGCCCATCGAATTGTCGAACGCACCATATGTGGACATACGGCTCACTGATGAAGCCACGGCCGAGCGGCTGCGGCGACTCACCGGTATCAAGGTCATGAAGCGCGGCGACGGCTCGTTGGTGGCCCTGTTCGAGTCGAGCTACCGCCTGGCCCGTCTCATGGCCGATGAACCCGAGCTGACCCTCACCCCGTTGGTGGCCACCGGCACCTAGTCCCAGTTGCCCACCGCACCCATCTGCGCCGAGTGGAGTGCCGATTGCGCTGACCGCAATTCTGGCTCCACTCGATGGCGGGGTCGGGCGCGGGGTGGGGCGTGGCGGCGGCTGTGTCAGCGCTGGAGTTTGCGGGTCATGGCGCCCAGGCGGGCCAATACATCGAGTTCGGCATTGGTGGGGGCGATGACCTCCTCGTCCACCACCCGGGCTACGCCCGCCGACAGTGTGGCCCGGGCCGCTCGAGTCCGACGGGCGGCACCGACGGAGGCAGCCCTGCGCCCGAGTGCGGCCAGCAGCAACCCCAGCGCGGCGCCCCCCAACGCCAGCATGGTGGGAAGGGGGACAACGCCCAACCGAGGGGTGGGCACGTTTGGCAACTGGAACCAGGCCGCCACGAACACAACCCCCAACCACACCATGCCCACCACCATCGCAAACGTGAGTATGCGTTGCATCGCCCCCGCTACCGCCCACCATCGAGCGGGTGCGACAGGCAACTCGGTGGACGCCACGTCTCTATCGAGCGAGTCACCCAATGACTGCACTGGCGCAGTGATGGTGGCATCGAGGGAATCGCGCCAGTGCAGGGGCAACCCTTCAGCCACAGCATCCACTAGATCGCGCCCCGCAGTGCCGAGTGCGGCGCTGGCATCGGCTGACGCCGGCGGGAGCGATGTACGCCGCACCGATTGCTGTTCGTTACCAGTCACCCGCCCGGACCCCAAGCCGAAACGCTTCAACGGATCCGGTCGTAGTTTGCGTACCCACCGCACCGGAGGCCACCCCGCCACCATCGCCGAACGATGACGGTAGGCGGCACCCACCGCGTCGGCCACCACATCAACTCCGGCCACTTTGATAGCTGCCATCACCAGTGCATCCCGGGCGATGCGGGGAACAGGGCGCGGTGTGACATCTCCGCAGGCGCTGAAGAGGTCGGCCGCCAGCCAGTCCAGGTCGGCGTCCAGGCGGCGCACCACGGCCCGTCGTTCGGCAGTTCGGGCCGAAAGTTCACGTCGTAACTCCGCCACTCCTTCGCCGGTGGTGGCACTGGTGGCCACAATACGTACACCTACCAATCCGTCTTCATCCAGCAACTGGCCAAGGTGAACAAGGCAAGCGCGCCGATCATCAGCACTCAGACGATCGATCTGGTTGAGGGCCACCAGTGTGACCGAGCCATGAGATGCGAACCGCTGTAGGTACTGGTCATGCAGGGCGGCGTCGGCATACTTCTGCGGGTCCACCACCCAGCAAAAGACGTCCACCACCTGCACCAGACGCTCCACCTCGTGGCGATGAGCGGCGGCAATGGAATCGTGATCGGGCAGGTCGAGGAGCACCAACCCGTCGAGGGAAACGTTGGCGTTGACGCTGGCGTCGAGGCGGTGACGTTGTGGCACATCCAACCAATCGAGTAGCGCCTCAGCACCCTCGCCAAACACTGCTGCGCGAGCCTTGGAGGTGGTGGGTCGCAGTACCCCGGAAGGAGATAGATCCTCACCAACCAGCGCATTGAACAGTGAAGACTTGCCGCTGCCCGTGGCCCCGGCCAAGGCCACCACGGTGTGACTGGTGCCGTGACCCAGCCGAGCCTCAGCGGCGGTGGCTACTGTATGTATGCGCGCTTGTAGATCCGCCGGAATCCTACCGTCACCCAACTCGCCAATGTCTGACAGCTGACGAAGCCGGGCTTGCAACTCATCGGCCTCGACACTGGGGCTGTACCCCGTCATTTCAGTTCCCTCCGGGTGGCGCCGATGGCGGCTCGCAACGGCGCCCCACCTTCGGCGTGCACCCCCAACTCGTCGATCACCACAGTGAATCGCTGTTGCTCGAGGGCGTACAACGCGCCGATGCGATGGTCTAGGTCGGTACGGGCTTGAGCGGCCAGGCGGCGCAAATTGTCATCGCCCAGCAACGACTCCAGCAGCGCATGGCCCACTGCACTGGTGCCCCCGGCGATAGCCACCTCGCCACCAGTGAGACCGCCGGTGTGGGAAAACACCAACACCATCAACACCATGGAGACACCATTGACTCCGAACGATAGAAAGCGCGCAGTGGATCGTCGGTGGGCGCCCTGGCTGCGGATGAGTTCCAACAGACTGCCTTGCCAATCGCGTACGAGATGCGCGGTGCGCTCCGCCAGTTTGGGCGACGATCGACCCAGGCCAATGTGGAGTGCCTCTATGCCACCGGCGCGGTCGAGCAGCATCGATGCCGCAGGGTGGGCTCGCCACTCGGCCAATGTTGCTGCCGCAGCGGCATCGGCGTGATTGCGCACGAGACCCTCAACCACCCCCTCCACGGCACCGGACAATTGTTCGGTGGTACGGGCCCGACCGGTGAGGGCGCCCGTGACGCGGTCACGCAGTCGACCGATGCCAGTACGCAGTTGTCGCAGCAATTCCCCTGTGCCTACGAACTCCTCCCAACGACTGAGTACCTCACCGCGCAACACTTGGCCATCGTTGACGGCATCTCGTACATCGCTCTGAGCCTGCTGATAGTGGCGATCGGCAATCTGGCGAAGACCGGCAGTGACCGTAGCCTGATGGTCGGCGGCGTCGGCGATGGCCGCGCTGCGATCGAGCATCTCCACCAACGAACCATGCAGCGATCGGCGCACCATGGCTGACCGGGCATCACGGTCGGACCCCAGACGATCGAGCCATGCTTGGAGGGGGGCCACCGTGGCGGATGGGAGCCGGGTATCAGCCAACGGTTGCTCATCAATGCCGAACAGTGTGACGTCCAACAATCGGTGTTCTTCCAGCAGGGCTCGCAGATGTCCTTCGATGGTGGACATTGCGCCTGGTGGCACGCGGTTGAGGAGAAGCACCAGGGGTGTGCCGCGGTCGCGCGACTGATGCAGGAAGTCCCACGGGACCGCATCTGCGTAGCGGGCGGCGGTGGTGACGAACACCCATACATCGGCAGCAGCCAAGAGTTGGGCGGCTAGTTCCCGATTGGCGGCGTCGATGGAGTCGATGTCGGGGGCGTCCAGCAGAGCCACCCCCTCGGGGACGGCGGTGGATGCCACCAGTCGTAACTCTGGGGCTGCGCTCCTCCGCTCCGCTTCGGTGCTCGCCTGGCCTCCCGACTCCCTCCGGTCGCTACTCGGCCGTAACTCACGATGCACGTCATCACCGAACTGCTCGTGGCCGGCGGTTCGAGCCAGTCCGGGCAGGATGATGGTGTGGGAGAACCACTGCGTGTCGTCGGGGTGATGGATCAGTACCGGGGACCGGGTGGTGGGCCGCAGTACCCCTGACCGGCTGACGTCGGCGCCCACCAGGCTGTTGACGACGAGTGACTTACCGGATCCGGTGGAACCCCCAACCACCACCAGTGCGGGGGCGTCGAGATGTTCGATACGCGGAAGTATGTGGTCATCCAATTGCCGTACGAGGGCAGCGGCGTCCACGCGCGCAGCGGCCGCGCCCGTGGCGTCGAGAGGCAGCGCCAACTCGGATACGCACTGGCGGAGTCGCCGGGTGGCGGTGAGCAGATCGGCACTGTCGTCATTCACTGGCGTGCACCGTACTGGCCCCATCAGTACCCAGAATGGTCATTGGGGCTGTACTCCGCTGAGACCCTTTCCTCCGGGAGCATTTCGCGCCCGAGAAGTGGTCTCAGGTGCACTCTGGGGCGTGAAAGGGGTCTGTGGGGCGCATTTTGCGCCCGAGAGTGTTGTTGAGACCGACTCTCGGGCGCGATTGGCGTCTAACCCGCAGATCGCAAATTGCGGGCCTAATGCGGGCCCAGGCCAGTTACTGGGGCTGCGCTGCGCCATCGGTGCTTCCTTCGGAAGCACTCCGGCCAAACTGATGGAGCAACAACAGGTCATACGTGGCCTTGAGGGCCCCACCTATGACGAGAGGCCA
>JANYHQ010000538.1 GCA_025358985.1 Acidimicrobiales bacterium | reverse complement strand
GCCGCGATGTGCACCTCCAAGGTGTTCGACAACCCGTCGTAATGGGCATCCCACACTTGCTCCATGAGCTCACCTCGCTCCACCACCTCACCGGCACGAGACAGCAAATAGCGCAACAACGAAAACTCTCGCACCGTGAGCGCCACTTGGATACCAGCTCGCCATACAGTGCGGGTGGCCGGGTCAAGGGTGACGTCACCGGCCGACATCGACGTACGACGCGGGCCCCTAGGTCTACGCAGCAATGCCCGCACTCGGGCCGAAAACTCCTCGAAGTCGAACGGTTTGGTGACGTAATCATCGGCCCCAGCGTCGAGCCCACCGATCCGGTCACGGCGCCCATCGCGTGCGGTGAGCATCAACACATGGGCATCCATACCCCGCTCCCGCCACGCCCTACACAGCACCGCGCCATCGCCATCGGGCAAGCCCAGATCCAACACAATCAGCGAGTAGTCATTCACGCTCACTGCCTCATCGGCGTCGGCCGCAGTGACCGCCACGTCTACGGCATACCCATCCTCTACTAACGCCCGGCGCAGCACCCCGGCCAGCGCACGATCATCTTCGACCAGCAGCAGTCGCATCCTCACATCCTGGCAGAGCGCACATGAGCTGGAGCTGAAGTGGTCTGGCGCTGCACTTCACGCTGGACTCAGCACGGCATCGCCATCATGGCCCTCATGAGTGGTCTTCAGCAGGCAATGGATCCCCAAGACAAGGCAGCGGTGGCCCATGTACTGCGCCGTATGGCGTTTGGCCCACGCCCCGGCCAGGTGGATCAACGGGGTGGCGCAGGGGCGCCAGCGTTGGTGGAGGAACTGCTGGGAGCACCAGTAGTGGCGTTGGTGGAACCGCAATTGGGTAGCAATGACGACAAGGCGGCCATGGTGAAGTGGTGGGTGAATCGTATGTCCGCTGATGATGCTGGGCTGGCGGAGCGGATGACGTGGTTTTGGCACACGCACCTCACCAGCAGTTTCGAAAAGGTGGATCAGGCCCGCATGATGCTGGGTCAGCATCGCCTGCTCTACAACAATGCTCTGGGCAACTTTCGGGAGTTGTTGCAGGCCATCACGGTTGATCCCGCCATGTTGTTGTATCTCGATGGGGCGTGGTCGGAAGGCAAAGGCCCCAATGAGAACTATGCGCGCGAAGCAATGGAGCTATTCGCTCTGGGCCGAGGGGTATATACCGAGGCCGATGTAAAGGCCGGGGCCCGGGCGTTGGCCGGGTGGACCGTAAGCGATGATGGCAAGGCCTCATTCGACAGTACGCGCGCCTATGACAAAGACGTCACTTTCCTGGGCAAGACCGGACGTTTGGACACGCGAGCGGTGATCGACACCATCTGCGACCATCCGGCGTGCGCCCCTCACGTGGTGACAAAATTGTATGCACACCTAGTTGGTACGGAACTCAGCGATGCCCGTCGAGACGAATTAGCGAAGGTGTTTCGGGATTCCGGTTTGGAAATCCTTCCCGTGGTGCAGAACATGGTTCGTCATCCCGAGTTCCTCAGCGCTCCCATCCGGTACACCCGCGTACGCGGCCCGGAGGAGTGGCGAGGCGCAGCCAGCGCCGTGCTCGGTATCAACATCGACTGGAACGAGTTGTGGTCCATGGGGCAGGTGCCGTTCTGGCCGCCGAATGTGGCGGGTTGGCCCGATCAGCGCCGCTGGCTCAATGCCGGCGTGGCACTGCAGCGGGCCCATATCGCCCACGACAGTGCCTGGGATTCAATCGCTGTGGATGCTGATGACCACGCCGCCTGGGCGTTGGACCGCGCTGGTATCTACGACGCCTCACCCGCCACCGTTGATGCCATCACTTCTGCCGTGACCCGTGTGGAAGGGCGACGGGAGAAGTGCACGGTGGCCCTGTCGCTCGTGGTGTGCGCTACCGAGTTCGTCCTGTGTTGAACCTCAACCCCCGTTTGGAATGGTGAAACCATGCATCGCAGAGAGTTCCTGAAACTGGGCTTAGTAGGTGCCGCCGGTGCCGCTGCCGCGACTGGCATCCAGGCCATACCAAATCGAATCTGATGTGACCATGGATGACCCGGACCCACGATGGCGATTTG
>JANYHQ010000533.1 GCA_025358985.1 Acidimicrobiales bacterium | reverse complement strand
GAGCTGCTCCCCGCGAAATTGGCTGACACCTTGGCCAGGGAGACAGGTGCATCCACCGCCGTGTTGTCCCCGTTGGAGTCCTTAACGGTGACCCAGAAGGCCGCTGGTGGCGACTATCTGAGTGTGATGAAGGCCAATCTGGGATTGATCCGTACCGCCCTTGGCTGCTCCTAGGGTGACGTGGGTATTGCGCTGGACTAGGTTTTATGCCCTGTGAGAAGGAGTCGCGCCGGTGTGCTCACCGTGCTGAGCGTGGGCATGGCGGTTGCCCAACTCGGAGTGGGGCTGCCGCAGGCGGGGGCCAGTGTGTCGACCAAGCGGCGAGAAGCAGTTCGCCTGCAACGACAGATCGACAATCTCGACGATCGCCTCAGTGGCCTGGACGAAGATGCCAATCAAGCCAAGGTGCGCCTGGCTCAGACCAAAGTTCGCCAACGTGAGGCGGAATCCAGTGTGGACCAGGCAACGGCGGAGTTGGCGGCCCGACAACTGTCGCTGCGCCAGCGGGCGCTGCGGGCGTACGCATCCAATGGCAGCACTGCGTCAACCTTCGATGTGGACAGTTCGTTGGCCACCAACATGCGCCGCCGTACCTACCTCGACTTGGTGCGGGGCCGTGAACTCGATCAGGTTGACGCGATGAATGCGGCGCAGCAGGACCTCCAATCCAAACGACGTAAGGCCGACGTGGCCCGGGCCGAGGCCCGTCGTGATGCAGCCGCCATCGCAGGGGCTCAGAAACGTGCCGAGGTACTGTTGGCCCAGCAGCAGAAGTTGCTCACCCGGGCGTCAGGGGAGTTGAGCGTGCTCATCCGCGAGGAGCAGGTGAGGCAGGCCGCAGCAGAAGCGGCCCGGGTTCGCCGACAGTTGGCCGAGCGTCAATCAGCGGCCCGGGCCGAACTTTCTCGGCGCCAAGCCGAAGCGGCCAAAGCCAAGGTCAACCGTGGCTCCGGTGCGGGCGGGTTGAGTTCCAGGTTGCGCAGCTCGGCCAACTCCTCGAACGCCAGTCCAGATGCTGCATTGGCGGCCGACGCAGGAGCCGGTCCAGACCTTGCGCCCTCCACAGGAGGAGCGGCAGCGGTGGCGGCTGCTCGTGGGCAGATCGGCAAGCCCTATCTGTGGGGCGCGGGAGGAACCAGTGCCTTCGATTGCAGCGGTCTCACGTCCTATGCATGGCGCCTTGCCGGTAGAAGTCTTCCGCATTCGTCGCGGGCTCAGTATGCGGGCACAATCCGCGTCTCCGTCGGCTCTTTGCAACCAGGCGATTTACTTTTTTACGGCAGCCCCATTCACCATGTGGGTCTGTATATCGGTAACGGTGAGATGTTGGAGGCGCCTCATCGGGGGGCGCTGGTGCGGGTGAAGTCGATCTACCGGCGTGATCTCGTCGGAGCAGGCCGGGTTGGGTAGCAGCGGGTTGAGCATCGATTTGCTCCGAGCCCGAAACCTTACGTACGCTTATGATACCGAAACGGTTGTTGAGGACGTTTCCCTTCGGATAGGCCAAGGCGAGTTCGTGGCGTTGGTAGGTCCCAACGGGTCGGGCAAGTCCACGTTGCTGCGTCTGTTGCTCGGGTTGATTCCGCCGCTCAGCGGGTCTGTGGAGTTGTTTGGTTTGGCCCCCGCGGACATGAAGGACCGCTGGCGGTTGGGTTATGTGTCGCAGCGACCGTCGTTGGCCGAGGGTCTCACCGCAACGGTGGAGGAGGTGGTGGCGTCAGGAAGGGTGGCCAAGCGCGGATGGCTACGACGATCAACTGCTGAGGATCGCGCCGAGGTGGACCATGCGTTGGAGTCGGTGTCGCTCACCGAGTATCGGTCATCGCCAATTGGTTCGCTATCGGGTGGTCAGCAACAGCGCGCCTTCATCGCTCGCGCCCTCGTCACCCGACCCGAGCTTCTGGTGCTTGACGAGCCGGTGGCGGGAGTGGACGCGGCCTCCCAGCACCAATTCGCCGAGTCGCTTACCCATATGGTGCGAAAGCATGAGGCAGCCGTGCTGTTGGTGTCTCATGAACTGGGTGCGGTGGCCGACGCTCTCGACCGGGTCATTGTGATGAAGCGAACGGTCCGCTTCGATGGTGCCCCCGCTGAACTCATCAGTTCCGGTGTGTCGCTGGGGGTTCACCGTGAGGATCTGCCG
>JANYHQ010000520.1 GCA_025358985.1 Acidimicrobiales bacterium | reverse complement strand
GCTCGTGGAGCCTGACGGCGACTCATCTTGAGCGAGCAGAAATCGTGGTCGCTACGTCCGGCCGTAACATTGGGGCTGCGCTCCGCCGCTTGCGCTTGGGGAACTGGTTGGTTCCGTGGCCGTCCGTCCGGCGGCTGACGGTGATTGGCTGGAATACTTCTACCTTGCGCAATCATGCCGAGGGAGCGGAATTGGCACGGCCATCCTTGGTGACATCATCGAACGCTGCGACCGGGCTGGCCAAGACGTGCGCCTGAATGTGTTGAGCGGCAGTAGTGCCCAATCCCTCTATGCCCGTCACGGTATTGTGGTGGAACGTTAGGATCCGATCGACGTGTTCATGGTGCGACGGCACGAGACAATGCCGCCCCCAAGTCCCCGCGACCAGTGACGCGGACCCGTTCCAATCCCAGCCACGTGGCCATCAGGCCCAACTCTTCGGCCAACTCGGATGCCACTTCTGCCTCATGGATACCCGGCTCACCCCAGGCCGCCTGCACCACCAGTAATCCTTGTTTGCGGTCGGATTTGAGATCTACTCGAGCCACCAATTCTTCGCCCAACAAGAACGGCAATACGTAGTAGCCGTGCACCCGTTTGTGTTCCGGCACGTAGATCTCGATGCGGTAGCGCATACCGAACAACTGCTCTGTGCGCGTACGTTCCCATACCAGTGAGTCGAATGGTGACAGCAACGCTCGGGCCGAAACGCGTCGCGGTATCGATGCTGATGGATGCAAATACGCCGGTTGCTTCCATCCGTCGATGTCGACCTTCAGTAGCTGCCCATCCTCCACCAGTGATTCGATAAGCGGGCGTACGGTTCGCAGTCGGTGATAGTCGGCCAGTTCACTGGCCGTGGCCACTCCATGGGCGCCGGCGGCAATCATCAGCAATTGTCGTTGAGCGTCGTGCATGGATGGCGTGGGGGCATTGATCACTGCGGCGGGCAGCACCCGCTCCGGGAGATCGTATTCGCGTTCGAAATTGCCCCGGCGACGACCGGTGATGCGACCGCACCAGAACAGGTACTCCAACGCATTCTTACCGTACGAGCGTCCCCACCACGGTCCGTTCTTGGACCCCGGATCGCTCAATTCGCCGGCCGTGATGGGTCCTCGATCACGTACCTCGTCGAACACCGCCTCCATGTACCCCGGCCGTTCTCGGGCCAGCTTCAACAGCCCGCCCCAACCCGCTTCACCGTTGGTGGCTTGAGTCATTCGCCAGCGCAGCAATGGTTGATGAGCAACTGGCAGTAGGGATGCCTCATGCCCCCAGTATTCGAAAAGCTCGTTCGAGGCAATCATCATGGGGATCAGATCACGGCGATGGGGGCCCAGCCGGGCGAACATGGGCAACTCTTGGCTCCGCGCCAACACGTTCACAGAGTCCACCTGGATGAGTCCCACCCGGTCCACCACTCGACGGCCATGGCGTCGGTCGATGACCCCCGTGGGCCGCCGGTCCGTGAACCCCTGTGCGGCGAGTGCGATGCGCCGAGCTGCTTCAGCCGACAGGCGCTCTGGCATGCTGAAACCTTACAGAGCAGGACGTCACCAACTGGAACACACTCAGCGGCACACACTCAGCGGCACACACTCAGCCGAACTTGGTCACCGCCGTCAGCGTCACGTCACCCTGCTGCGTCACCTACCGGGTGCCGCTCCACATTTACTCGTGATTGGCGAAGGCCCGTTGATGCTGTGGCCAGCAGCGTGTCCGGGGTGGCATCGTCACCCTGGAGGTGCGTGGAAATTCCGAATGTCACCTGGGTCGAAAGCGAGATGGTTCCTACGGACATGGGTGGGCGCAATGCTCGTTCCACACGGTCCGCCACTTCTTCGGCATCGCGTGCCGGATCATCTGGGTCCAGTTTGGTGATCACCACGGCAAACTCATCGCTGCCGATCCGGGCCAAATGGTCACCGGCGCGCAGCGACTCGGCCAATCGGGTCGCCATCTGCACCAAGACAGCGTCACCAACGGTCGTGCCGTGCACGTCGTTGAGGTCACCGAAGCCGTCGATGTCGAGCAGCAGAACGGCAATGTGTTGTGGTTGGGCCAAGGCATCGTCTATCAACAACCGCAGCATCTTGCGGTTGGCCACGCCGGTGAGTTCGTCGCGGTATTCGGCGTCGTGGATGCGCTGTTCGAGGGAGCGTCGCTCGGTCACATCGTGGAAGGTCACGATGGTTCCCCCCACACTGGGGTCGTGACGCAGATCGGCGATGGTGGCGTCCACCCATACCGTTTGGCCGTCGACGTGGGTGAGCTCAAGGTTGCGATGAGTGGCGATATGGCCACCAGCTGCCTCCGCCGCATCTTGCAGAGCATCGATCACGGCCCTGGCTCCGCCTGACTCCGGATCGTCCATCAGTTCCGACAGCGTGCGACCCACACAGAGGCTGGGTTCCCAGCCCAACAGGTCACGGGCGCTGGTACTCGCAGATGTCACGATGGGCCCGCGCAACACCAGCACGGTATCGCTGTCGCTGGCCAGCAGGCTTGCCAGTCGGTGGTCATCGTGGCGTCGTCCACGGGCAAACAGGCCCACGTTGCGACCGGGAACAGTGGTTCGGTCCAGCAGGCGTGTCCTCATCAACACAATCATCGGCCAGAATGGCAGACAAGTTGAGGATCCCGGCTCTACAGAGGGCGCTACATTGACCCACTTGAACGCTCCGTCCGCCCCTCCCAAGGATGTGCCACCCTCGGATTTCGACACTGTGTTGGTGGTCGACTTCGGAGCGCAGTACGCCCAGCTCATCGCTCGGCGCGTGCGTGAGGCGCATGTCCATTCGCTCATTGTGCCCAGCACCATCACCGCTGCGGAGATCGCCGTCCGTCGTCCCGCCGCCATCATCTTGTCGGGCGGGCCGGCCTCCGTTCACGTTGAGGGCGCACCCTCCATCGACCCCGACATCTACAACACCGGGGTGCCCATCTTTGGCATTTGTTACGGGCTGCAACTCATCGCCCAACAACTCGGTGGTGTGGTGTCGCGCACGGACAAGGGGGAGTACGGACGCACGGTGATGGCGGTCACGCCGGGAACGGGCGGCACCAGCAAGTTGTTTCGCGATCTTCCCGTGGAGCAGGACGTGTGGATGAGTCATTTCGACTCCATCACCGTTCCGCCCGATGGTTTCGTGGCAACCACCAGCACCGGTGAGATTCCTGTGGCGGCCATGGAGCATTCAAGTAAGCGCATCTATGGCGTGCAGTTCCACCCTGAGGTCGTGCATACCCCGCACGGCAACGAAGTGCTGCGCCGCTTTCTGTTCGACGTGGCGGGTTGTCGGCCCACGTGGACCAACGAGTCCATCATCGATCAGCAGGTGGCTGCCATTCAAGCCCAGGTGGGTACGGAGAAAGTATTATGCGCGCTGAGTGGTGGAGTTGATTCAGCGGTGGCGGCGGCGCTTGTGTACAAGGCCATCGGTCCGCAACTCACGTGTGTTTATGTGGATACCGGGCTCATGCGCGAAGGGGAGTCGGATCAGATCGAAGAGACGTTTGTTCGTCATTTCGGTGTTCGCCTCATCCGCGTGGATGCTGCTGATCGATTCTTCAGAGCGCTCGATGACATCAATGAACCGGAGCGCAAACGTAAGATCATCGGTGAGGCCTTCATCCGCATCTTCGAAGAAGAAGCGCGCAAGCTGTCGGCGGAAGGTTGTAAGTACCTCGTACAGGGGACTCTGTATCCCGATGTCATCGAGTCCGGCGGAGGGCATGCATCCACCATCAAAAGCCATCACAACGTGGGCGGTTTGCCCGACGACATGGACTTCGAGTTGGTGGAGCCATTGCGTGACCTGTTCAAGGACGAGGTGCGCGCCGTGGGTGCGCAACTGGGATTGCCCGATGAGATCACCTGGCGCCAGCCCTTCCCCGGTCCGGGGTTCGGGGTGCGGGTGATCGGTGCCAT
>JANYHQ010000723.1 GCA_025358985.1 Acidimicrobiales bacterium | reverse complement strand
CGCAATTCGTCGTCGCGAAGGCGCTTGAGCTCACGTTTGTGGCGTTCCGTGAGCTCCTTACGTTGGCCCGAGCCACCTCGTGGACCTACCGCTTCGAGCCGCTTCTCCAAACCGGCAAGCTCTGCGCGCTGACGTTCCTCCAATGGAGCCACTGCCGCATCGTCGAGCAACATCACGGCCTCGGCGGCGATGACCGCAGCTGCTGCACCCGTGCCATCGAGTCGGAGCGGAACCTGTTCCCAGAACGTAATGCGCTGACCCAGGTGTGGATCGTCCACCAACAGACGGGCACGGTCCAAGCGCCCGACGGCAGCCCTGGCCGCCCGATGGGCGTCTTCTTGGGATGCCCCCTCTTCCATAAGCGTGCTTATGACCTGAGACACACTGAGCGCGTCGAACGGAATGCGTACGCATCGCGATGCAATAGTGATGAGCTCAGGGGGAAGATGGTCGGCCAAGATCACAAAGATGGTGCTGGCGGGTGGCTCCTCGATGATCTTCAACATGGTGGGGGCGGCGTTGGTCACGAGGTGAAAGTCCACCAGCACCAATACTTTTCGCCTACTCTCCATCGGAGAGCGCATGGCCAAACGGATGATCTCGCGAGCCTGATCAACGGTGATGGACGCTCCCTCGCGCTCAACCACCACGAGGTCGGGGTGAGCCTCCGCCAGCGTTCGTGCACATACGTCGCAGTCATTGCATCCGCCACGGGGACACAGCAGCGAAGCGGCGAAGGCGCGGGCGGCCGCCCGAGTACCTACCCCGGATGACCCTTCCAACAGGTACGCGTGCACTGGAGCCCGGCCCGCGGCCCGCAGCGCAGCCACGGCCGTGGCTTGCTTGGTGACCCCTTCCCAGAGCGAATCCACCGAGGGAACCCACTGCGCTTCGCCGTGTTCCACCTGTTCTTGAAAGGCAACGAGTGCTTCTTCAATCTCCTCGTCGAGCAACTCCTCTTCAACCACCGGCGCCACCTCCACCTCGTCCTCCACCAGCGGAGGCACGTCGGGAGTAGTGGGTGGCGCATCGTCTGGTTCGGCCAGCGGTTCGGCATCCACGGGCGCGTCCACCATGGGTGGATCGGGAGTGGCCACGAGGAAATCGTCAGCGTCGAACAGGCTCATGGGTGACTCACTCAGCGCTTCTTGGCCGCCGTCTTGCGGGCGGCGCCCTTTTTAATGGTGCGCTTAGGTTCGCTGGCCACGCGAGCGCGGCGATCGGCCAACAATTCTGCGCCTCGCTCCACCGTGAGAGTCTCGGGATCGTCGCCCTTACGCAATGACGCATTAGTTTCGCCATCGGTGACGTAGGGGCCGAAACGCCCTTCCTTCACCACCATTGGCTGACCTGACACTGGATCCGGGCCGACCTCTGCCAGAGGTGGCTTGGCCACCGCTTGGCCCCGCCCGCGACGCTCCTTGGGCAACGCATACAGCGCCAGCGCCTCATCCAGAGTGACGGTGAGCAACTGCTGCTCGATGACCAAGCTGCGACTGTCGGTGCCCTTACGCAGATACGGCCCGAAGCGGCCGTTACTGGCCACGATCTCGGCGTTGTCACCGGGATCGATGCCCACCACGCGCGGCAGGGACAGCAATTGCAATGCTTCTTCCAAGGTGACGGTTTCCACCGTCATGTGCTTGAACAACGACGCCGACTTGGGCTTCTCCGGGGCCTTGGCCTTGACCTTCTTGGGAGCCTTCGGCTTCTTCTCAGCGGCTGCCTTGGCCACCTTGCCTTTGGGCTTGGTCGCCGATTCCAACATAGGTTCGGCCACTGGTTCGGCGGCGATGGGCTCGGCCACGGTGGCCGCCACGTCGCCCATCTCACCGAGTTGCACATACGGGCCGAACCGACCGGCCTTGGCCAACACCATGAGCCCAGTGACGGGATCGGCCCCTACCTCACGATCACCTCGGGGCGCCGCCAACAATTCTGCACACTTCTCCAGTGTGAGCTCATCAGGAGCCAAGTCTTCGGGGACCGATGCGGTGTCGTCTCCTCGCTTGAGATACGGCCCGTAGCGACCGGGACGCACCACCACCTGACGTCCCTCCTCATCCACGCCTATGAGAATGGAGTTGATTTCCGCAGCATCGATGGACCCCAACTCATCGGACACCATGGCCTTCAACCCGATGCCACCAACCGGGGGAACACCATCGTTGGCGGTGGCCACCCCCACCGTGCCATCGGGACCCTCGCCCAAGCCGAAGTAGAACTTCGTAAGCCATGGTGTGGCACTGCGCTCACCGGACGCAATGGCGTCCAGATCGTCTTCCATACGGGCCGTGAAGTCGTAGTTCACCAAATCCCCAAAA
The DNA here is from genome assembly GCA_025358985.1 of Acidimicrobiales bacterium. Classification (GTDB taxonomy): domain Bacteria; phylum Actinomycetota; class Acidimicrobiia; order Acidimicrobiales; family JANYDT01; genus JANYHQ01. The sequence continues at coordinate 443 of JANYHQ010000723.1, read as the reverse complement.
TGCTGCTCCAACAGTGTGACCACTGCGAAGGCCTTGAAGGTAGGCACCAGCGCAGTGCCCTTCTTGAACACGTACTCGCGGTCTTGAATGGTGCCGATGATGGATGCATAGGTGGACGGGCGGCCCACACCCATCTCCTCCATGGCTTTCACCAATGATGCCTCGGTATAGCGGGCCGGGGGCTGCGTGGTGTGACCGTCCGCCTCGATACTATGCGCGCTGAGTGGATCACCAACCGCTACCGGGGGCAGGCGCACCTCGCGATCTTCCAACACCGCGTCGGGATCGTCGGTGCCCTCCACGTAGGCCCGCAGGAACCCGGGGAACGTAATCACTTTGCCCGACGCGGCGAACTCGGTGTCTTCGCCAGTGGACGATGCGGCCCCCAGCCGGACCTGGGCACTGGTGCCCCGAGCATCGGCCATCTGCGATGCAATGGTACG
>JANYHQ010000497.1 GCA_025358985.1 Acidimicrobiales bacterium | reverse complement strand
CGACCGCACCGCCGTCACGCCTTGGTGTCATTCACGGCGGCTGCACTGGCGGTGGTTGCCACCCTGGCCACGCCATTGGTGATTGCCCGGGTCCTTGATCGGCGGGGCAACCTGAACACCAGTATCGGGATGCTTGCTGTTCTCGCAGTTGTACGCGCGCTGATGATCTATCTGCGGCGCTGGTATGCGGGGGTGATGTCAGCCAGTGTGGAGGCGGACCTGCGGCGCATGGTTCATGACCATCTGCAGACGTTGGATCCGCTCACCCATGATTCGTTGGCCCAGGGACAGGTGGTGTCGAGAGCCAATACCGATGTGAGCACCATTGGCGGCTTGCTGTCGTTTGCGCCACTGCTGTCGTCGAACTTCGTACAGTTGGTGCTGTCGTTTGTGGTGATGGCCAGTTTGTCCATACCGCTCACGGGCATTGCGATTGTGATGTTGCCCGTGCTGTACGTGATCGGCGCACAATTGCGGAAGTGGTCCTTCCCGGCCAACCTCGACGCGCAGGCTCAGGTGGGGGTGCTCACCACCATTGCCGAGGAGGCCATCAGCGGGGTCCGGGTGGTCAAGGGTTTCGGACAGGAAGCCCGCGAGGTGGCTCGTATGGAGGTGGCCGCTCGGCGGCTCCTTGGTAGCCGCGGCCGTGCTATTCGAGTCAATGCCCGTTGGTCGCCGTTGCTCCAAGGAGTTCCGGTGGTGGGGCTGGTGGCCGTGTTGGCCGCCGGTGGACAACTGGTGGTGGATGGAAACATCACGGTGGGCACGCTCGTTGCGTTCGTCACGTACCTCGGTCAGCTCGGAGGTCCCATCCGTCTCGCCGGTGCCGTCATCACCATTTCGCAACAGGCCCGCGCTGGCATCGAGCGCATCTTCGAATTGCTGGATGTGGCGCCGCGGATCACCGACTCCGCCAACGCCGACGTGTTGCCGCCGGGCCCCGGCACGGTTGAACTGAGTCACGTATCGGTGGTGTATCCGGGTGGAGGCAAGGCTTTAGACGATGTGTCGCTGCGCATCGAAGCGGGGGAGCGGGTGGCGCTGGTGGGTACCAGTGGTTCGGGCAAATCCACACTGGCATTGTTGCTGCCGCGCTTCGTGGAGGCGCAGGGCGGCAGTGTCTGCGTGGATGGGCGAGACGTCCGTGAGGTCACGCTCACCTCGCTGCGGGCCCGCATCGGGATGGTGTTCGAAGACGCGTTTCTCTTCTCATCGTCGCTGCGCAACAACATTGCGTACGGACAACCGGAATCCACCGACGCGCAAGTCCGTCGGGCCGCCCAACAGGCCCAAGCCACCTCCTTCATCGAGGCCCTTCCTGACGGTTTCGACACGGTGGTGGGGGAGCAGGGATTGACCCTGTCGGGCGGGCAGCGCCAACGGGTAAGCATTGCCAGGGCGTTGCTGCGCCAACCCCAGATCCTGTTGCTCGATGACGCCACTTCGGCCCTGGATTCTCAAACGGAGCACGAGGTACATGAGGCACTGCGCGAGTTGATGCAGGGCCGTACGGTGGTGCTGGTGGCCCACCGTCGGTCCACCATCAACTTGGCCACCCGGGTGGTGGTACTGGAGCACGGACGGATCATCGACGACGGTACCCACGATGAACTGATGGCCCGCTGTCGTACCTATCGGGTGTTGGTGGCCGGCGACGACGATGCCATGTCCGCGTCTGACGCCCCCCGAGCCTTACGCCTCCCGGATACGCAGCCGGCACTCGATGTCCCCGCACTCGGCGCGACGGCGCTCAGCGTGGCCCGCCCCGGCGCAGGTCCTGGGGGGCCGCGCGGGCCGGGTACGGGGACCGGTGGTTTCGCGGTTGATACACCCGAGAATGTGGCCCGCATCAGTTCGCTACCGCCTCCACGCGACCATCCTGGCGTTTCGGCTGATGTGGCCGTGGCCAGCGCCGTCAGCGATGTCGATGAGTTTTCGCTTCGCCGTTTTGTACGGCCCGAGATGATCCCGCTCCTGTTGGGACTGGGTTTGGTGGGTGTTGACACCGCGCTACTTTTGGCGGGGCCGTTGTTCGTACGTCACGGCCTCGACGCCGGGGTGGCCAAGCGCGATCTGGGCGCGCTACGGGCGGCGTCGCTGGCGTATCTGGCGGTGGCCTTGGCCGATTTGGTGGTGTCGAGAGCCCAGACGATTTTGGTGGGTGTGGCTGGCGAGCGCGTGCTGTACCGGTTGCGGTTGCGAGTGTTTGGACAGATGCAACGGCTATCGCTCGACTATTACGAGAAGGAGATGAGCGGTCGCCTGTTGACCCGCATCACCAGTGATGTGGACGCATTGTCCAACTTGTTACAGCAAGGCGTACTGAACCTGGTGGTCAATGCGCTCACGTTGGTGGGCGTGGCCGTGGTGCTGCTGCGCACCGATTGGCGTCTGGGGCTGGTGGCCATGTCGTGTTTTCCACTGTTGGGCGTGGCCACGGTGTGGTTTCGGCGCAACTCCGAAAGGGCCTATGCGGTGTCGCGCGAGCGGTTGGCAGGCGTGAATGCCAACCTGGCCGAGTCGTTGTCGGGCGTACGGGTAGTACAGGCCTTCGGTCGAGAGGAACGCAACACGGAAGACTTTGCTGCCATGGTGCAACGCCACCGACTGGCCCGCCTTGCCGGCCAACGGGCCACCTCGATCTACTTTCCGCTGGTGGAGTTGTGCGGCGTGGGATCCACTGCGGCCGTGCTGTGGGTGGGCACCCACCGCGTGTCGTCGGGAGTGATCACCACCGGAGCGTTGGCGGCCTTCGTGTTGTACCTCAACCAGTTCTTCGCTCCGGTGCAGCAACTATCCACCGTGTTCGACGTATGGCAGCAGGCGGGGGCGGCCACCACCAAGTTGCGTGAGTTGCTAGCTGAGGAAACGGGTACGCCGGCCGCCAAGCACCCCATCCAGCCGCCCGCCGACCAGCGCGCAGTGGGTCACATCCAGGCCACCGATGTGCGCTTTGCCTACCGCCGTGGTGGCACCGAAGCCTTGCGCGGCGTCGACCTGGAGATTGCACCGGGGGAGACGGTGGCCTTGGTGGGCGAGACGGGAGCGGGCAAATCGACGCTCATGAAGCTCATCGCCCGGTACTACGACCCCACGCACGGCAGTGTGCGCTCTGGCGGCCTGGACCTGCGGACCCTCGATCTTGGCGGCTATCGCCAACGGCTCGGCGTGGTGCCGCAAGAGCCGGTGTTGTTCACGGGCACCATCGCCCAGAACATTGCCTACGGACAACCCGACGCGTTACCAGAGCGTATCCGCGCCGCCGCTGAGGCCGTAGGCGCCGACGAGATGATCAACGAATTGCCAGATGGGTACCACACGGCGGTGGCTGCCCGGGGCCGGACCCTGTCGTCAGGACAGCGCCAGCTCATTGCACTGGCGCGCGCCCATCTGGTTGATCCTGCCGTGTTGCTGCTCGATGAGGCCACGTCCCAGTTGGATTTGGCTACTGAGGCCAAAGTGCAGGCGGCCATGGGCCTGTTGTCGCGGGGCCGCACAACGGTGCTCATAGCCCATCGCCTCGACACCGCGCGTAGGGCCGACCGCTTGGTGGTGATGGCCGACGGGCAGATAGTGGAAGTCGGCACCCACGACGCCCTGCTGGCGGAGAAGGGCCAGTACGCCAGGATGTGGGCGGCCGGAGCACAACCGTAGGTTGTTGTGGAGGCCGGGCGAGTACCGAAGCGTAGCGGAGGAGCGCAGCCCCAGTGTGTCGGCCGGAGCACAACCGTAGGTTGTTGTGGAGGCCGGGCGAGTATCGAAGCGTAGCGGAGGAGCGCAGCCCCAGTGTGTCGG
>JANYHQ010000461.1 GCA_025358985.1 Acidimicrobiales bacterium | reverse complement strand
TTGCGTATCACCGAACCCGAAGACCATGACATGTGGCGGGTGGACCTCTTGGTGCAAGACGCCGACGAACCCAGCCTCACGGTGGGCATCGAATTGCTGTGGTCGGGCCACATCACTGTTGCCACCGACGCAGTACACGATGTGATTGCCGGGTTGGCCCGTATGGCACGCGTGGCCCCCGAGTTGGCGGGCATGCTCGACGAGGCTGAACCCACGGGCATCAGCCTCACGTCAGCGGAGTTGCTGTCGTTTGTGTCGCTGCGTATTGAGTCATTGGCCGATGTGGGTATCGAAGTGACGCTGCCGATGTGGTGGACCCGGCGCGGTCGTATCAAGTTGCGAGCCAAGGCTCGTCCCCGCAATTCCAAGTCGTCAGGCTCATCGGGTGGGGTGAGCGGCATTGGTATGGAGCAGATGGTGGATTTCAGTTGGGAGGCCGCGCTGGGCGACGTCCGCCTCACCAAAGCCGAACTGCTGAAACTGCGCAAATCTGCTGATGCCAAACAGAGTTTGGTGCGGTTGCGGGGCGAATGGGTCACGGTGGATGCCGCCGAAATCGAAGCACTACTGCGCCATGTGGGCACGTCGAGTGAGGCGTCGGCTGCCGAACTGCTGCGTAGCGCATTGGGTTTGCCCGGTGTGATGGCACCGGACGGGTTGGAAGTGGAAGGCGTGATTGCTACCGGGTGGTTGGGGGCACTCCTCGACGATGCCGTGCATGCCACCATCACCCCCATCGCCACACCGTCGCAATTTCAAGGTACCCTGCGCGCATATCAAGAACGTGGTGTGGGATGGATGGCGTTTCTGGGTCGACTGGGGTTGGGGGCGTGTTTGGCCGATGACATGGGCTTGGGTAAAACGGCACAGCTCATTGCCACCCTGTTGGCCGACCCGGTTCCGGGTCCCACATTGGTGTTGTGCCCCGTATCGGTATTGGGTAATTGGGCTCGGGAGTTGGAGCGTTTCGCCCCGCATCTGAAGGTGCTCATCCATCACGGCACCACTCGGGTGGGCGCAGCCGAAGGTTCCGCACTGGCCGATGCCGATGTGGTGCTGAGTACGTACAGCCTGGTGTCACGCGACCTGGCCATGCTGCAAAGCATTGCGTGGGTGCGACTGGTGCTCGACGAAGCGCAGCAGATCAAGAACCCCGGTACGGCGCAAACCAAGGCGGTGGCAGCACTGCGCGCTCCTCGGCGTATTGCCCTCACCGGCACGCCAGTGGAGAACCGTCTCAGCGAATTGTGGTCCATCATGCACGTACTGAATCCGGGGCTGTTGGGGACGCAGTTATCGTTTCGCACCACGTTCGCCGCCCCCATCGAGAAGCATTCCGACGAGGAAGCAACAGCCATTCTGCGCCGTATCACCACGCCGTTTGTGTTGCGCCGGTTGAAGTCCGATCGCAGCATCATCACCGACCTCCCCGACAAGATCGAGATGGTGCAGCGCTGCCCCCTCACCAGTGAGCAAGCCACCCTGTATCAAGCCGTGGTGGACGAGTTGTTGGAGGCATCGGAGCAAACCGATGGCATTGCCCGCCAGGGTTTGGTGTTGGCCGGGCTCAGCAAACTCAAACAGGTCTGCAACCATCCCGCACACTTTCTGGGTGACGGCTCCGCACTGCCCGGGCGCTCCGGCAAGTTGGACCGGGTGGAAGAACTGCTGGATGAAATCATCAGCGCGCAGAACAAAGTGCTGTGCTTCACCCAGTACGCCGAGTGGGGCCACCGGTTGGTGCCGCACCTCACCCGTCGCTACGGCATGGAACCGCTGTGGTTGCACGGGGGCGTGAGTCGACGCAAGCGTGACGACCTGGTGCAACGTTTCGCTGAGCCCGATGGACCGCCCATCTTCTTGTTGTCACTGAAGGCGGGCGGAACCGGTCTCAATCTCACCGCCGCATCGCATGTGATCCACTTGGATCGATGGTGGAATCCGGCGGTGGAGGATCAGGCCACCGATCGCGCCTATCGCATTGGACAGCAGCACACCGTGTTGGTCCACAAGTTGGTGTCCACCGGCACCATCGAGGAGCGTATCGACGACATGATCACCTCCAAGCGGGCGCTGGCGGGGCGCGTGGTGGGCACCGGCGAGCAGTGGCTGACCCAGTTGTCAACCGACGATCTACGTCAAGCGATCGAGCTGCGGTGATGGCATTTCCTCGCAACCCTCGTAACGCCCGCGACCAATGGCAGAGCTTCGGCCCGTCCACCCCTATTGCTGTCGAAGGGGGGTTGAGTACGTCGAGGGCCCGAGGCGCCATGGCCGAGTCGTGGTGGTCCAAGCGGTTCGTGGCGGTATTGGAATCGTTCGGGTTGGGCGGAAGGATGCAGCGCGGCAGATCGTATGCGCGCAGAGGACAGATCATTTCATTGGAGACCAATCCCGGTTTGTTGGTGGCCCAGGTGCAGGGGTCGCGGCCAACCCCGTATGTGGTCACCATCCGCACCGCTGAGCCCACGCCGGCACAGTGGTTGCAGATTGACGCGGTGATACGCGGTCGGGTGAAGTTCGTGGCGTCGTTGCTCGATGGTGAGGTGCCGCCCGAGTTGGAGGACGCCTTCAGTGCTGCCGGCGTGGCTCTGTTTCCCACCACGTGGCGCGAGGTCAATGCCACCTGCAATTGTCCTGACTACGAGAATCCGTGCAAGCACATCGCGGCAGCGTTGTACCTGTTTGCGGATCGTCTCGATGCCGACCCGTGGCTACTGCTGGAATGGCGGGGCCGCACCCGCCAACAGGTTCTGGCCGATCTCCGTGGGGCCGACACCAGAGGTGATCCAGCGTCCGGTGCTGCGGCCGCAGCTGCCGCCATTGCGCCGTGGTGGCCACTGGTGCCCGGATCCCTGCATCCAGTGGGGGCGGGTGTACTGAGCGTGTTGGCCGCCGACCCACCCGACGACCCCACCCATATACTCACGGGCCTCGACCCCGTGTCGATCGAAACGGTGCCCCTCGAACGCTTCAGCGCCGCCTACGAGTCGCTTCTGCAATCCTGACCGACCCCTACCCTTTGCCCGATTTCACACGGAGGATTGCATACATTCCTCCGTGTGTAACTGGAAATACGGTGAGATCGGTCAGAACCGTCCAACGAGCCAACAAGTGGAATGCACGATCGTGCATCATCGGGGCGAATTGACTAGGTTCGTCACCGCAAAATGCCTGATTCAGCACGATCATGCAGACTTTGAGGTAAACGGTGACCTCTAGACTCTGTATTGTCTCCAGCATGCAAGATCGTGCATCTAACTTCGACTGGGGGCTCGTGGTGCGCCACCGGCGAAAGTTGAACAAGCTCCGGCAAGATGAGCTGGCGGCATTGGCCGAAGTGTCCACCAGATCGGTTCACGCCATCGAGACCAGCAAATCAACAGTACGCCTTGACGTACTCCTGGCCGTGTGTTCAGCGCTCGGACTCCGGATTCAACTCGCCAGCGCCAACGGCGACATCACCATTGTGGGTGGCCCACAGAAGTGACCGAACCCTCTGACCTCGTGGGGGTCGATACCGCCGACATCTACAAGCAGGGTGTCCTCGCCGGGCATCTCCGGCTGCGCCGCGACCATGTGGAGTTTCGCTATACCGAGGACTACCTCAACGCCGCAGCACAACCCGTCGCCACCACACTGCCGCTCACAGCCACATCGGTTCGAACGCCAGCTCGATCGGTGCCGCCGTTCTTTGCCGGTTTGTTGCCCGAAGGTCGCCGACTCACTGCACTCCGGCGGGCTCTGAAGACATCAGCTGACGATGACTTTTCCATGCTCCTGGCCGTTGGAGACGATCCGGTGGGCGACGTGCAAATCGTCATCCGCGGTGAACGAGCTCCGGCCTTTGGCGCAGGCACTGCACCGCTCACCGATCCGGCTACCACTTCGTTCTCGCAGCTGTTGGACCAGGCCAACGGGGCCCCCACCCACGATGGTTCCTTCGGCGCTGATCGTGGCGCATTGGCCGGAGTCCAGGACAAGGTCTCGGGGCGCATGATCAATATTCCCACCACGCTGGCGGGAACTGGATTCATCCTCAAACTCGATCCGCCGGAGTTTCCCCACTTGGTGGCCAATGAGGCGTTCTTTCTGCAGATGGCCCGTGAGTGCGGCATCGAGACAACCGATGCTGAAGTGGTTTCGGATCGCGACGGCCGGCCTGGTTTGTTGGTGTCACGTTTCGACAGGTATCTCAGACCCGACGCAACAGTCGGCGCGCTTGCGTGTGAGGACGCCTGTCAGATCGCCGACCGTTACCCCGCCGACAAGTACACCCTCACCACAGAGCACGTCTTCGAACTTGCCGCCGGTCTCAGTACGTCGCCACGCGTGACGCTGCGCACATTGTTGCGTCAGCTGGTACTCGCACTCATCACCGGCAATGGCGACTTCCACGCCAAGAACATCTCGATGCTGCAACGTGATGGCGATTGGGGCGTGGCACCGGCATACGATCTTCCATCATCACGTCCTTATGGCGACACCACGCTGGCCATGTCGATCGGGGGTAACCGCCGAGGGCGAGTATCGCGACGTGCGCTGGTGGCCTTCGCCATGGATCGGGGCCTGCCCGAGTCCGCAGCCCTGTTGTCCATTGACGATCTCGTCCGCCGCACCACGCCTTGGCTCGATCGCCTTGACGAGTTGCCGTTCGACCCGAAACGAATCCACGACCTCCGCTCCTTCATGCGCGGCCGCCTACGGCTGCTACGACCCTGATCTACTTCACGGCCCCCATGGTAAGTCCGCGTACCAATCGCTTCTGTGCCACCCATCCTGCCAACACCACCGGGATGCAAGCCAGTGTGGAGGCAGCCGATAGTTTGGCCAGAAACTGACCACGGGTACTGATCATGGTGGTGACCCAGATGGGGATGGTTTGCGATTTGAACGAGGTGAGGTTCACCGCCAAGAAGAACTCGTTCCACGCGAAGATGAAACACAGCAGCGCGGTGGCTGAAATGCCCGGTGCCACAATCGGTAGCAGCACATTGCGCAACCGGCTGAAGAACCCAGCACCGTCTATCTCGGCCGCTTCGAGCAGATCACGCGGTACCTCGGCAAAGAACGATCGCAACATCCACACCGCCAACGGCAGGTTCATGGACACGTACACAATGATGAGCACCGCCTTGGTGTCCAACAGATGCAGCTTCTGCGAGATGGTGTACAGCGGCAGGATGGCAGCAGCAATGGGCAAGAACTTGGTGGAGATGAAGAACAGCAGCACGTCACGCCACTTCGTGACCTGGCGGATAGCCAGCGCATAAGCGGCGGGCACAGCCAGTATCAACACAATCAACGTGGACACCAGCACCACGGTGGCCGACGTACCGAACGCCTTCACAAACGTGAGTGTGCCCGGCGCACTTTTGGTGACATCACGAAAGCGCTCCAGGCCGGCATTGAGATGCAAGTTTGGTATTTCGGTTTGGGCGTTCTGCTCCGTTTTGAAGCTGGTGATGACCATCCAGAATACCGGGAAGAAGAACAACAGCCCGGCCGCCCAGGCTGCCACATTGGCAACATTGGCCATCCATCGGCGTTGGCCCACGATAACCGGCTTGGAACCCTCACTCATGCTGACTCATTGTGACTCCAATAGCGACGAGATCAATCGTAGGGCCACATTGGCCAAAATAATGGTGGCGATCACCACAAGCACGCCATAAGCCGACGCCTGCCCAAACTTCCACCCACCCCCGATAGATCGTTGATAGATGAAGTACGGCACGTTGCGCGCATCAGGGGCACCGCCCACCAATTGATCCACCGTGTCGAATGCCTGCAACAGATAGATGGAACCCAACAGCCCGCCCAGCTCCAGATAGGGGCGCAAATGGGGAACGGTCATATGGCGAAAGATGGTGATACCACTGGCCCCATCCACTCGCGCCGCCTCCAGGATCTCCCCACTTTGACTCTGCAACCCGGCGAGGATGATGAGCATCATGAACGGCGTCCATTGCCATACCAACACAATCACCACCGATAGCAGCGGGTAACGGGTGGTGAAGGCCACGTTGCTGAAACCGATGCCGCGCAAGATCCAATTCAAAAACCCATAGGTAGCATCAAGAAACCCATGGCGCCAAATGAGTGACGCCGCCACCGGCATGATCAGAAACGGGGTGATGAGCAATGTGCGCACCATGCCCTGACCCAAGAACTGGCGGTCCATGAGCATGGCCAAAGCAGTGCCGATGACGATGGCAATGACCACCGTGCCACCGGTAATGACCACCGTATGCAGGGTGGCAGCTCGGAAAAATTGATCCGAGATGGGCTTCACATAATTCTTCAGCCCAATGAACTTGAAGCTACCTGGAGTGAGAAAGTCCCACTTGTGGAGCGAGTACCAAATGGTGATGACGAACGGTAACTGGGTAACAACGATGGTGAATATCAGTGCCGGCATGAGAGGCAGCCGCCGCGACCATTGCTGTCGCCGTACCGAAGTACGACGTATCTTCGAATCCGGGGAGACGGAACTCGTCGATGAAACAGTGGTCACGGCGCCTGCTCTCGGGTTGAAACGGGTAGTACCGGCGTGACGCCGCTACGTCAGGATGTTGTGGCTTCGGAGGCGATGGCCTGGCATTTCTTCAATGCCTCGTCAACGCTTTGGTTGCCGGCGATGGCACCCGAGATTTCCTGGGTACAGCGTGTTCCCACATCTTGGAACTCCGGCACTCCCACGTACTGCACACCGGGCAAACCGGGACGCTTGGTGGTGCCGGGATTGTCGATGGGCGCAGCGGTCATGGCGGCCAGGGTTTGCGTGGCAAACGATGCCGCAGCCGCCTGATACTCGGGAAGGGCATAGGTGGATTTACGGTTGCCGGGAGGCACTCCCGCCCAGCCACCGGGAAGCTTGGTACCAGCGGCCTGGATGTATTCCTTGGACGTGGCCCAGCTCATGAACTTCCATGCGGCATCGGCGTTCTTGGTGCCTTCTGGCATGGCCAGGGCCCATGACCACAACCAGCCCGACGCCGCCGTCTTCTTGGTAGGAGCCAAGGCATATCCCAGCTTGCCCTTGATGGGGCTGTCGGCTGATTCGAGGATGCCGGCAGCCACGGTGGCGTCGTACCACATGGCCACTTTGCTGTCCTGCATCAGCTTCAAACACTCATTGAAACTGGCATTGGCAGCGTCGGGTTCGCCAGCGTCCTTGATGAGCTTTACGTAGAAGTCAGTGGCCTCTTTGAAGCCACCGGTATCCACCTGAGCCTTGCCGATGGTGCCATCAGCATTGGCGTCCCACCACGTGCCACCGAACGTGTTGACCACAGTGGTGAGCGACGCCCCCAGATCTCCCCAGCCGGGCTTGCCACGCAGACAGATACCAGCCATGTCGGGGGTCTTGAGCTTGCGTGCGGCGGCCGCAATCTCGTCCCATGTGGGGGCCTCGGGGATCTTGATACCGGCCGCCTCTACGAGGTCCTTGCGATACATCACGAACGACGACTCGCCGTAGAACGGCACGGCAAACAGCTTGCCGTCATTGGACAACGCACCCTTTACGGAAGGGATGAGGTCGGCCACGTCATAGGCGGTGTCGGCGGCGGTGTAGGAGGTGAGGTCCTTCAGCCAACCGTTCTTGCCGAACTGCGGTGCCTCGTATGGGCCGATCATGACCACGTCGTACTGGGCGGCGCCGGAACCGACGGACTTGGTGACCTGCTCACGCAGTGTCTGCTCGTTGAGCGTGACGAAGTTGACCTTGATTCCGCTTTTGGCGGTGAAGTTTTCCGGGGCCAGGGTCTGGATGTCTTTCATCGTGGGGTTGTCCACGATGGCCACGGTGATGGACCCACCGGTAGCAGCGGCGGCAGCAGCGGTAGTACCAGCAGCAGCGGCAGTGGTGGTGTCCGCGGCAGCCGGAGCAGCAGTGGTGTCAGCGGCGGCGGGTGCGGCCGTGGTATCGGCACCAGCGGCGGCTGCGGTGGTGTCGG
>JANYHQ010000439.1 GCA_025358985.1 Acidimicrobiales bacterium | reverse complement strand
GTGGCACTCAGCAACCAGGGTGCCTCCACCAAGCGCGACATCGCCCGCCTGGATGCCATGCGCGAAGCCGCCACGTTGGAAATGCGCGACAGAGCGCTACGTCAATACACGGGCGAGTCCGTGGGATATTTGAACCTGTTGCTGTCGGCAAAAGACGTGGGCACGCTCAGCCGTCGAGCCGATTTCGTGTCGCAAGCACAACGCCGTGACGCTGTCCTGGTGGAGGCCTATCGCCAGAACGCCCAAGCCCTCAAGGACAAGCAACACGATTTCGACCTCCTGGTGGCTGAACGTCAGAAGGAGGTGGACCAGTTACAGAGTGCTCAGCAGATCCTCTCCGTCGAGTTCGCCAAGGTGGATGCTCAATTGCAGTCGATCACCCAGGGGATACCCATTGCGTTGAACGGATTTGTGTTCCCCGTACAACTCCCCGCCTCATTCATAGACACCTATGGGGCAGACCGGATGAAAGGCACCAAGTTTTACCATTTGCATCAAGGCGTGGACATCTTTGCGCCGGCCGGTACTCCGTTGCGGGCCACCAAGCGGGGGGTGGTCACCAGCGTGGGGGTGGCGCCGTTGGGCGGCAATCGATTGTGGCTCACCGACAAGGACGGCACCGCCTACTACTACGCCCACCTGTCGCAGTTTGCCGTGGGTATCGTGGATGGAACGGTGGTGGAAGCCGGTCAAATCGTGGGGTTCGTAGGCACCACCGGGAATGCCGTTGGTACCCCCGCCCATGTGCACTTCGAGATTCACCCCAATGGTGGCCTCCCGGTGAATCCCACGCCGATCCTCAAGGCGGTCAAGGACTCCAACCTCAATGACCTGGTGAAGGCGCTGAACCCCACGCTGCCCGTTCCGGCGGGTGGGGTGGGTGGGGCGGTCCAGAGCACTACGACATCGTCACGTCCTGCCAAGAAGTAGGTTCTGCGCCCCGTGGCCCTCATCGTGCAAAAGTTTGGCGGGAGTTCGGTATCGGACCCGGACCGCATCCGGGCCGTGGCCGACCATGTGGTGCGTACTGTGCGGCGCGGTCATCAGGTGGTGGTGGCGGTTTCGGCCATGGGCAAAACCACGGACGACCTCATCCGGCTGGCCAATGCCGTGCTCACCAATGAGAGCGCGCCGGCCGAGAAAGCGGTGAAAAAGGGCGAAGTCCCCATCAAGGGTGACAGCCGCGAGATGGACATGCTGCTGAGCACCGGGGAGCGGATCTCGGCTGCCCTGTTGGCCATGGCCATCGATGATCTCGGCGTGCCGTCCGCCAGTTTCACCGGCAGCCAGGTTGGCATCATCACTGACACCAGTCATGGCCGGGCCAAGATCCTTGAGGTACGCGGCGATCGGTTGCGCCAGTCGCTGGCCGCAGGAATGGTGCCGGTGGTGGCCGGCTTCCAGGGCGTGTCCACCGGCAACGATGTCACCACCCTGGGTCGCGGCGGTTCGGACACCACTGCGGTGGCGTTAGCGGCGGCCTTAGGTGCTGATGAGTGCGAGATCTACACCGATGTCACCGGGGTGTTCACGGCCGATCCGCGGGTGGCGCAGCGGGCTCATCGCATGGCCCGGGTGTCGTTCGAGGAGATGCTGGAAATGGCGGCCACGGGCTCCGGAGTGGTGGCGCTACGAGCTGTGGAATTCGCCAGTCGCCATCACGTCAAACTGCATGTCCGCTCCAGCTTCACGTGGGAGCCGGGCACCATCATCACCGAGGAGGACCCCACCATGGAGCAGGCCATTGTGTCCGGCATCACCCACGACACCTCGGAGGCCAAGATCACCATCGCCCGGGTGCCGGATCGTCCGGGTATCGCTGCCCTCATCTTTCGTACCTTGGCAGACCGTCATGTGAACGTGGACATGATTGTGCAGAACACGTCCACTGACGGCGCCACCGACATCTCGTTCACGGTGCCCAAATTCGACCTCAGTACCGCCATGAGCATTTGTAACTCCCTGAAGGAAGATGTGGGGGCCATGGCCGTCACTGCCGATTCCACGGTGGCTCGAGTGTCCATCGTGGGAGCGGGAATGAAAACCAATCCCGGTGTGTCGGCCACCATGTTTGAGACGTTGTCCAATGCGGGAGTCAACATCGAGATGATCTCCACCTCAACCATCCGCTTGTCCTGCGTCATCCGGGCCGAACAGGTTGAGGTGGCCGTGCAAGCGCTGCATACGGCGTTCGGCCTCGACGCCTGAAGGGGAGGTGGTGTACTCGGATCGGGGTGCATCGTCCAGCTTGGTATGCTCGATGGTATGC
>JANYHQ010000414.1 GCA_025358985.1 Acidimicrobiales bacterium | reverse complement strand
CCGATCTCGCGGGTGGGCCGCCGATCCGAGGCGTAGGCCCTATCGAATACATGGGGGAGGTCCTCGGCGGCGATGCCCGGGCCGTCATCATCGACCGTGATGGCATACCCACCTCGATGTCGATGCAGCCCCACCACGACTCGTGTGCGCGCATACTTCATGGCGTTCTCGATGAGGTTGGCCAACACCTGACCCAAGCGCTCGGGGTCCACGGTAGCAGTGCAGTCGGCATCGGCCTCCAGGTCGAGCGTGAGTTGGGCCCGTTCGGCGGTGGGGAGGAATCCATCGGCGGCATCAGCCACCAAATCGGTGAGGTCAACCGTACGCGCACTGAGCGCAAATTGTCGTGCTTCCAACTTGGCCAGGTCGAGCAGGTCACGCACCAAGCGCTCCAATCGTCTCGACTCGGCGGCAATTACTTCACCGGCTCGCCCCGGATCGTCCATGGTCCCGTCAACGAGGGCCTCGGCAAACCCACGGATGGACGTGAGCGGGGTCCGCAGGTCATGACTCACCGACAGCAGAAACTGGCGCTCTTGGCGGCGGGCGCGTTCCAACGATTCCGCCATGGTGTCCAACGATCGCACCAGATCACCAATCTCGTCACGGCGCGCCGAAAACCGGGCATCGTCATCACCCAGGCGTACCGACAAGTCTCCGGAGGCAATACGCAAATACGCGCCCGTGGCGGCCCGCAACGGCTTGGTCATGGACCGGGCAAACACGAACGCCGCAGCAACTGCCACCACCAACGCCGCCAACGACCCGGCCACTAACCACCCCACCGCTCGGCGGGCGGTGTCGGGTAGTACCGCCACCAGCACCAAGGCATCAAAGTTCTGTCCATCCGGGGCAATTCCGGTGATCGACCACGTGAGTCCCTTGGACACCCGCGTCACGGTGGTGCCTCGGGCCACCAGCACCAAGTCGGCCGCGGTGAGGGCATCAGTGACCTCCACCGGTATCCCGATACCTGCGGTACGAGTCACTCGCATACTCGCCGGATCGGGGTCTTTGGGATCGAAGCGAACAGTGCTAGCCGACGTCAACTCCAACGCGCTCAGGGCAGTATCGAGCGATTCCAGCGCAGTGGTGTTGGCTGCCAAACGCTCCGACACGTCACGTAGTCGTTCTCGTTGTTGGCGAGAATCATCTCGTCGTAGCAATGCAAAAGTGCCCAGCGCAGCCACCAGCAGGGCCAGGGCCACGGTGCCCACCACCACGGCTAAGAGTCGACGGCGCATAGATCACAGTGACGCGAAAAGCGGCAACAACCTCAGTTCAGCCGGTAGCCCACACCAAACACCGTCTTCAGCGGAAAGGCGTCTCCCAGCTTCTTACGCAGTTGTCGTACATGGACGTCCACCGTGCGCTCGTCGCCGTACCAACCCACACCCCACACTCCGTCGAGAAGTTGTTGACGACTCAGCACAAGACCCTGATTGCCACCGAAGAAGGCCAACAGATCGAACTCTCGGGTGGCCAGGGCGATGACCTCACCATTGATGCGGGCCTCCCGACGCGCCACGTCCACCGACACGTCGCCCGCTTGCAGTAGCTCGGGAAGGGTGGCCTTGGCCGGCGTCTCGGCCCGCCTCAAGATGGCCTTCACACGGGCCACGATCTCGCGGGGACTGAATGGTTTGGTGACGTAATCGTCGGCACCCAGTTCGAGTCCGAGAATACGGTCGATCTCGGTGTCGCGGGCGGTGAGCATCAGTACCGGCAGATCGCTCTTGGCTCGGATGGAGCGGCACACGTCCAACCCGTCGAGTGAGCCGGGCAGACCCACATCCAGAATCACCATACGCGGCCGCTCTCGCTCCACCGCCGCCAGACCGGCCTCGCCCGTGGTGGCTTGGATCACCCGATAGCCGGCTTGACGTAAGTACAGATCAAGGAGATCAGCGATGTTTGGGTCGTCTTCGACCACCACGATCGTGCCGGAGTCGTTGGCAGCCATGCCCCCCATGCTCGCGCTCCTGACCGTGACGCGTGAGCATTTGCCCAAATCCGCTCCAACCTGTGGGCTCACCGACCTCGGAGACGATGAGCACCTCGACTACTGTGACCAGCGAAATGGGCACCTATCTGGACCGCATAGTGGAGGCGCACCGGACGTCGGCGTCCGCTGATCCACGCCCCCTGGGGGCCTTGCGTGATGCAGCCCTGGCCCACGCGGACACCGTGGCCCGTCGTGATTTCGTCAGCGCGCTGACGGTAGCGGGCCTGTCCGTCATTGCCGAAATCAAGCGCCGGTCCCCGTCCAAGGGAGCACTCAACGCCATGCTGGATCCGGCGGCCACCGCCCGGTCCTATGCCGACGGCGGCGCCGCCTGCCTCAGTGTGCTCACCGATGTGGACCATTTCGGTGGGTCGGTCCACGATCTGCAAACGGCCCGGGCGGCCGTCACCCTCCCGGTACTGCGTAAGGACTTCACGGTATGCGAAGCCGA
>JANYHQ010000398.1 GCA_025358985.1 Acidimicrobiales bacterium | reverse complement strand
AGAACGGATCGGGCAAGTCCACGCTGATCAAGCTCCTGGCTGGACACGTCAAGGCCGACCATGGCTCGCGTGTGGCCTTCGATGGTTTGCCGGTGGACATGTGGTCCCCTCCCCACGATGTGCGCCGCCGCATCCGCGTGGTACATCAGGACCTCGGTCTGGTGCCCACCCTGTCAGCCGTGGAGAACCTCGGCCTCGGCCGGGGATATGACACGGGCGTGGCCGGCCGGATCCTGTGGCAACAGGAGACCGCTCGCTGCCAGGCCGCTCTGCTTCGTTTCGGCCTGGCGCCCGACGTCCGCATGCCGGTGGCCGCACTCAGTGCCGCCGAACGCGCCGCCATCGCCATCGTGCGGGCACTGCAGGACTGGAGCGACGACGAACGTGGTCTCCTTGTGCTGGACGAGCCAACCGCCTCGTTGAACCGCGCAGAAGTGGACGCACTATTCCGCGAGGTCCGACGGGTTACCGCAGCAGGCAACGGTGTGCTGTTCGTCAGTCACATCCTCGAAGAGGTCCTCGGGTTGGCCGACCGCGTCACCGTGCTGCGCGACGGCCATGTGGTCGCTTCGGGCGTCCCCGTCGCCGAACTGGACCAGGGCAAGCTCATCGAGCTGATCGTGGGCCGGGAGGTGGGCCAGCTCTACTCGCAGCTCCCCCACGTACCCGGTCGCACCGTCCTGGAGGCCCAGGGTCTTTTCGGGATCACCCTGCGCGGCGTGAGCCTGAAGGTGGCACGGGGAGAGGTGCTCGGCATCGCCGGTCTCGTCGGATCCGGCCGTGACGAGATCGCCGGTTGCCTGTACGGCATGACCCCCCGGTTCGCAGGCAAGGTCCTCGTCGAGAAGCGAAAGGTCTACACGTCGCCGCGCGAAGCCATACAGGCCGGCATCGCCCTGGTGCCGGCGGACCGGAAGAACGTGGGCCTCATTTTGGAAGAGCGCCTCGTGGAACACGTTCCGCTCCCCCGTTACGGCCCACTCCAGTCACGAGGCCGGCTCTCGCACCGGGCCGTCCGCCGCGAGGTGGCGCATTGGATCGACAAGCTCGAAGTACAACCGCCCGCGCTGGGCCGCCGCATGGAAAAGTTTTCTGGTGGCAATCAGCAGAAGGCTGTGCTTGCCCGTTGGTTCAGGATCGAACCCAAGGTGCTGCTTCTCGACGAACCAACGCAGGGCGTGGACGTGGGCGCCAAGAGCTCCATCTACCGTCATGTGGCCGATGCCGCCGGCGCCGGCATGGCGGTCATGCTCACGTCGTCAGATGCCGAGGAGCTCGTGCACATGTGCGATCGTGTCCTGGTGCTCCGAGGCGGAACCGTGGCCGCCGAGCTGCACGGAGCCGAGCTCACAGAGGAGCGGGTCATCGCCGAGATGCTGGGTGCCACCTCCAACCGCAAGGGCACCCGCGTCAAACGCCGGGCTCCGGCAGTCAAGGTCATCCGCCAAGACGCTCCGACCCTTGCGCAACCGACGGCGCCGACACCCGAACCCGAGGATGTGGCACCAACGGAGACCCTTGTGCCGGGCATCGGGGGGCGGTTGTTGAGCTGGGCCAGACGGACCGCCGGCGGCCGCCGGAGCGCGGACACGAGATGAGCACGAGAACCGAGCCATGACCACGAAACGAAACTGGCGCCCCACCCGGCGGGTCTCCCCCAAACGCCCACCTCTGGCCATCGTCGATGAGCGGACCGGCCTCGTCACCGCCAAGCCGGTGCTGCGCAAGCACTGGCTCACCCGCCGCCCGCAGGTACGCATCCGGGCCGTCGATCAGCTCGAGCGGGCGGACAGTCGCTTCGACACACGGCGCTCCCCGTTCAAGCTCAAGAAGCTCCATCCGCGCAACATCGGCGTGGTGTACCTGTATGCACTCATATGGATGGTCTTCTCCGCGTGGAAGCCGGACACCTGGACCACGTGGCTCACCCACCGGTCGGTGTTGAACCAGCAGGCCATCCTGATGATCGTGGCCCTCGGGCTGCTGGTCCCGCTGTCAGCAGGGGTGTTCGACCTGGCGATAGGCGCCACCATCTCCGCATCTGCAGTCACCGTCAGCTGGGCCATCGTGAAGCGGGGCTACTCCATTCCCGTGGGCATCGCCCTTGCGCTCCTGGTGGGCCTGGCCATCGGCGTGGTCAACGGGTTCCTCGTGGTGAAGGTGAAGATCGACTCGTTCATCGCCACACTTGGCATGAGCTCCATTCTCACGGCGTTCGGCATCTGGCTCTCCAAGAACCAGTCCATCCTCGGCTTCCCTCCTGGCTACAAGGCCATCGCCACGCAGCTCGGCGGTGGCGTGGCCAAGACTGTCCTCTACGCGTTCGTCGTGGCGGTGCTGCTGTGGTTCGTGATGGAGCACACCGCCATGGGCCGCTACCTCTTCGCAGTGGGTGGGGGCCGGGAGGCTGCCCGGCTGGCCGGCGTCCAGGTGGACCGCTACACCTGGGGCGCACTTATGTGTTCGGCGTTCCTGTCCGCCATCGGAGGCATCCTGCTGGCTGCCCAGTACGGTTCGACCCAGTCGCAGTCCGGTGCGCCGTATCTGCTCCCCGCCTTTGCCGCAGCCTTTCTGGGTGCCACACAGTTCAAGCGGCGTTTCAACGTGTGGGGCACCGTGCTGGCGGTCATCGTTCTGCAGAGCGGGGTGAAAGGGCTGCAGCTCGCTGGTGTGGCCGACACGTGGGTGGAGAGCCTGTTCTTCGGTGTGGCTCTCATTGTGGCTGTCGGTTTCTCCTCGTTCCGACGCAGAGTGCACGGAGGCGAACGCCGCTGGTGGCGTCGCGAGGAAGCGGGACCCGACAACCTCCTGGCCAAGATCATGGGTTGGGGGACAGCGCGGGGAGATCAGTCCAAAGCGAACGCAGAGCAGTGGTGGTTCGACCCCGAGGACAGCGAAGGGCACCACACCAAGCCATGAACGTGAGTCACATGAACAGCAACATGACACGCAGCCACATTGATCGCACATCCGGATCGGATCAGCCATGAGCCTCGTTGGAGCCAGGGTCCTCCGGAAGGAGGACCCTGATCTGCTCAGCGGACGCGGCAACTTCGTGGACGACATGTCGCCGTCGCGTTGCGCGTTCGCCGAGTTCGTAACGTCCCAGGAAGCGCACGCCACCATCGTGTCCATCGATGTGCGGGCTGCGCTGGCCATACCCGGTGTGCTGGGTGTGTGGACCGCCGCCGACTTCGTGGACTTCCCTGATCTGCCGGGAGGACTTCCGGACCTGGAGCGCCCGACCCTGGCCGTTGACAAGGTGCACTGGGTGGGCGAGCCCGTTGCGGTGGTGGTGGCAGTGGACCGGTACGTCGCGGCAGATGCAGTGGCCGCCGTTGTGGTGGAGTATCAGAGTATCCGGCCGGTGGTGACCATCGACCAGGCTGCAGCACCGGGTGCACCGCTGCTGTTCCCCCAGCACGGATCCAACATCATCATGGTGGTGCCCATGCTCGACGATCTCGAACGGGAACTGAACAGATCAGACGAGCGGGCCGGATTGCACCTGGTGAACCAGCGCTGCGCTGCGGTGCCCATCGAGCCCATGGCCTGCCTGGCCGACTGGCACAACGAGAGCTGCACGCTGTGGGCCACATTCCAGGCACCGCATCACCTCCGTAATTATCTTTCAACATGGCTCGACATTCCGCAGAGCCGGTGCCGGGTCATCGCTCCGGATGTGGGTGGTGGATTCGGCGCAAAGATCGTCTGGTACCCGGAGCTGTTCATCGCACCGTTGCTATCGAAGTGGACCGGTCGACCCGTCAAGTTCGCGCAGACCCGCACGGAGGCCATGACGCAGATGACGCACGGTCGGGACCAGGAACACGACGTGGAGGTGGGCTTCGACAACGACGGGCGGATCAAGGCGCTGCGGCTCGTGATCACGCAGAACCTCGGTGCGTATCCCGACCCCACCGGTGTCGGGCTGGCCGTACTCACCTCGTGGATGGCCGCCGGCTGCTACCGCATCCCCCACGTGTCCACCAGCTTCCGCAACGTGGTCACCAACACCACGCCCGTGGCTGCGTACCGGGGTGCAGGTCGCCCGGAAGCGGCATACACCATAGAACGTGTGGTGGACCTCGTGGCCCGCCGCACAGGAATGGACCCGGCCGAAGTGCGGCGGCGCAACTTCATCCAGCCCGGATCGTTCCCCTACGAGACGCACAACGAAGCAGTGGTCTACGACTCGGGCGACTTCCCGGCTGCGCTCGACGAGTGCCTCAGGCTCCTGAAGTACGAAGATCTGCGCGCAGAGCAACAGCGGCGCAACGCTGATCCATCGCAGTCGCTGCTGGGCATCGGCCTATCGTGCTGGCTGGAGATCGCCGGCTTCGGGCCTAACGGGTCGCTCGAGGGCTTCGGTCATCTGGCATCATGGGAGTCCACCCAGATCCGCGTGCAGCCGGACGGCTCAGCCATCCTGTACGTAGGTTCGTCGCCACACGGACAGGGCCACGAAACCACGTTCGCCCAGATCGCCTCCGATGAGCTCGGCATCCCCTTCGACCGCATCAACGTGGTGCATGGCGACACCGAGTCAGTGCTGCAGGGCATCGGCACCATGGGAAGCCGCGGTGTCGCCACCGCCGGCTCCGCAGTCAAGGTCGCCAGCGCCCGTGTCCTGGCCAAGGCCAAGAAGATCGCCGCCCATCTCCTGGAGGCGGCGGAAGAGGACCTGGACGTGTCCGACAACGCGTTCAGGGTGAAGGGGTCTCCGGGCAAGTACGTGAGTTGGGCTGACGTGGGATGGGCCAGCTTCCAACCGCTGCGGCTGCCGCCGGAACTGCAAGCCGGCTCGCTCGAGGAGCGTCTGTTCCAGGAATCACCGAACTTTTCTTACCCCAGTGGTGCGTACGCGTGCGCAGTCGGCGTGGACCGCAGGACCGGGAAAGTGACCATCGAGAAGATGGTGCTGGTGGACGATTGCGGCACAGTCATCAACCCCCTGCTGGCGGAGGGACAGGTGCACGGTGGGGTTGCACAGGGGATCGCCCAGGCGCTCTACGAGTCCATCCACTTCGATCCGGCTACGGGGCAGCCCCTGACCTCGAACCTGCTCGACTACCTCATCCCATCAGCGCCAGACCTCCCCGACTACGTGGCGGGCCGCGTCACCACGATATGCCCCAACAATCCACTCGGGGCCAAAGGGATCGGTGAGTCCGGGGCGGTCGGCGCACCGGCTGCAGTGGTCAACGCCGTCGTCGATGCGCTCCGCAGCTTCGGCACCGAACACCTCGACATGCCACTCACCCCCGACCGGGTCTGGGCGGCAATGCAACCTGCAGGAGGGCGGCCATGACCGCATACACCAGCCGGGTGGAGATCACTATCAACGGCGACCGTGCAGCCCACGACGTGGAGGACCGCACGCTGCTGGTGCATTTCATCCGCGAGCACGAAGGGCTCACGGGCACGCACGTCGGCTGTGACACCTCAAACTGCGGCGCATGCACGGTGCTGCTCGATGGTGATGCGGTGAAGAGCTGCACCGTGCTCGCCGTACAGGCCCACGGCCACGCCGTCACCACCGTAGAAGGACTGAGCGGTCCTTACGACGGAAG
>JANYHQ010000377.1 GCA_025358985.1 Acidimicrobiales bacterium | reverse complement strand
GAACCATCTCACCTTTGGTGCCTACCGTCTGCAGATGCTCCTGGCGCCGCAGGTAGGCAGTGTTGAAGCCAGACGGATCGCTTCCGACTGGAATGGCGACAGCATGCAAGTGACGCAAACGGGCAGCGGTCCTGAGCTGCGTTTGGAGATCGTGTTCAACTACCCGTTTGAACCCAGCCGCGACACCCACCACGGCCGCGACTTTGAGCAAGCCATGGTGAAGGTGGGCAAGGCCCTCGGAGCGCGGGTGGAGACCGCTGATGCCAACCCGGCAACCCCCGTGCTGAGGCTGGTCCGAACCGCCAGCGTCGACACCATGCAACTGCCCCGCTCCACCGTGCCTGCTCCCCCGGACTCGGCGCTGCTCGGCTGACAGCGTTGGATGCAGTGGTGGTCCGGAACGGTTGACCTCGGCTGCTACTGTCTTTCGTCCGACCCGTGAGGGTCTCCGGGTTACTCCGGCCGAGCACAGGGAAACGATCTACTCCGTGGCAAACATCAAGAGCCAAAAGAAGCGCATCCTCACCAATGCCAAGGCGCAAGAGCGCAACAAGGCCGTGAAGAGTGAGCTCAAGACCCGTGTGAAGACGGCTGTGCGCGTGGCCACCACGGAGCCCGGCTCGGATGAGAGCGTGGAAGCGCTCCGCCTCGCCGTCAAGCGCCTCGACAAGGCAGCCACCAAGGGCGTCATCCACAAGAACCAGGCAGCCAACCGCAAGTCGTCGCTCATGAAGCGGATCTCGGCGCTCAGCGCTTCCGCCTAACGCAGTACGCAGTCCTGCCTCCTACGCCCTCCTCCCGGGGGGCGTTGTCGCGTTAGCGGTTGTTTGGCGGCCGGGTGGGCGGCCCGGCCAGGCGAGCCAAACGAGCCACCAGCACCTCCATCACCACATCACCCGGAAGATCCCGGCGGCCCCGTAGATCCAGATCAGCCTCGGCCAGCAGTGTGATGGCCCGCACCACGTTCTGGTGACCCAGCTTGCGGCACTGGGTCAGCGCCTTCTTGGCCGGGAAGGTGGACCCGGTGATGCCAAGGGCCTTGGCGGCGTCGTTCTCATCACGGATATCGGCTCCCTCCAGGCGCAAAATTCGTCCGAAGTGCGAGGTGAGACTCCCCATCACCTGGAGCGGGTGGCGCTCCCCCGCTCCGAGTTGGCGGCCCAGTTGGCTGAGGGCAGCAGCGGCATCGCCCCGGTCGATGGCATCGGTGAGGTCCCACGGGGCAGCGGACCCCGCCGCTCCCAGGAACGGCTCCAACTGCTCCACTCCAATCCGTGATCCCTCGCCATGGACTGCACCGAGCACGGCCAGGATGCCGTCCAGGCGACCCATGTCGTCCCCGAGGTGTTCGGCCAAACGGGTGATGGCCCGCCCGTCAAGCGTGACCGGTGCGGTGGCCAGGCGCTCGTTGAGCCATCCAATTCGGGCCTTACCGGTGGGTGCGCCCGATTCGATGACCGTGCCGATCCGCTTTACGGCCTCACTCAGTTTGCGAGCCATCACCCCGCCGCCGGCCACCAGAATGAGACATGTGGTGGGATTGGGGGCGGCCAGATACCCCAGAAGTGGTTCAGCCTGGTCGGTGCTGAATCGCCCCACATCACGCACCACCACCACCCGGCGGGTGGTGAACATTGGCGGGGTGAGGGCAGCATCAACCGCCACCGCCAGGTCCAGTTCGACGGCACTGAAGTCGTCGAGGCCGAGCGACAGGTCCTCCCCGTTGGCGGCGGCCCGGATGAGGTCGCGTACGGCGGCATCGCGCAACACCAGGTCCTCCCCACGTACCAACACCACGGCGCCGTCACGTCCCACTGCCGCTTGGAGTTGGTCACCGGCCATGTCGCTCAGGTTGGCACACACGACCAACCCAACCCAGACAAGAACGGGTCAAAAGGTCGAACATGTTTGGGAACATACCCAAATAGCCAATGTTCCCCAACAAGAATGACGATAAGACCCATTCTTGTCGGGGGAAAAGGGCCTAGCCGGATGGGGTGACGGTGCATGCTCGGGGTCGCAATGGGTCGCAGGTGATTTCGAGGGTGGACCCTCCGCCTCGATCGATGATGACGCGATCACCTCGCACCAGCCCCACCAATGCAGGGCCGCCGTCCAACGTACCGATCGGTCCCAGCGTAATGACCGTTCCGACATTGTGGCGGGCCAAGACCGGGATGAGAGCAGTCCATGTGGCATTGGATGGTTGCGCCACCACCAAAATATCTATCGCACCAATGCGCTCCGCCCTCAGCGATCGCAACAACACTGGACCCTTCACCTGATCCACCATCACCAGGGTCGCCGCTGGCCGTAGCAGCGCACCGGCCCGCCATACGGTGGCCCCACCCGTCAATGCCACCCCATCGAGTGCAGGTACGCGGACTAGGCCAAATGTGGCCACCGCCACCACCACCAAAGCGGCCCCCAGCGGTTGGGAGCGCAACAACACAATGGCCAC
Organism: Acidimicrobiales bacterium; assembly: GCA_025358985.1. Lineage (GTDB taxonomy): Bacteria > Actinomycetota > Acidimicrobiia > Acidimicrobiales > JANYDT01 > JANYHQ01. The sequence goes on along the minus strand of JANYHQ010000377.1, from coordinate 381 downwards.
GCACACCGCCATGGCCACCGCCGTACCTCCTGCGCCGGGACCCACCTTGGCTCCGTCTCGAGCGACCATGGCCACCCAGCCGATGAGTATCCGACTGGGCAGATGCAGCATTGCAGCAGCCGGGCCACCGAGGAGCCCCGCCGGCACACCCACCAGCAGCCCCCAGATGGTGACGGGTTCTGCCGCCGGTAACGCCAAGAGGTTGGCCGGTACGGCAATGGCGCTGACCCCACCAGGCAGGGTGGCCAACAACGGTGCCGTACCCAATTGGGCCGCCAACGTGGCGGCCAATGGAGTGCGCAGCCAGGCGGGGCCGGGGAGTCGGTCGGCGATGGGTTGGGCCAGTACTGCCAGTCCAGCGGTGGCGGCCACCGACAGCCC
>JANYHQ010000341.1 GCA_025358985.1 Acidimicrobiales bacterium | reverse complement strand
CCAGATCTCGCCGCGGGCCCCGGTGGCTACCGACTTCATGTCTTCATCGCGCACTTCGATCTGCATGATGGGCATCGGCCGACCGGTACTGGTGGGGTGATTCACATAGTCGGGACCGGTGTTCTGCGGACCGTAAGCATTGGTCTCCGTCATGCCGTATCCGATATTGGGGCTTCCGCCGGGAACGCTCTTGGCCACCAGATCCACTTGCGACGCCGGTGCCGGCGCACCGCCGCCTCCCACCCCGCGCAGACTCGACGTATCGAAGTCACCAAACCGGGGGGAGTGCACCAAATCCCAGCTCTGGGTAGGTACGCCCACAAAATTGTTCACCTGTTCATTTTGGATCAATTCCAGTGCCTTCTCGGCATCCCATTTGTACATGATCACCAATTTTGAGCCTCCAATCATGGAGCCAAGCATGACGGGTACACATCCGGTTACGTGAAATAGCGGCACGATGAGGATGAACGTTGGAGGCGACGCCGGGGTCGCTGGATCAGTAGCGGGTACCGGGTACCGCAGGCCCTCCACCGCGGCCCGCATCCCGAATCCCAGCAACGCGCTGATGATGGCGCGATGGGTAGACACTGCACCCTTGGGACGACCGGTGGTGCCCGACGTATAGAGAATGGTGGCGTCATCATCAGGAGCGATGTCGACAGTGGGGAGTGCGTCTCCCTCGTGGACCACGTTCTGCCACAGGTCCACACCATCCAGTACTTCGGTGGACCGTACCGCCAGCACCTTGATACCGAGGTGCTGGCATGTTGCCAGTGAGTTTGCGATACGGGGATCGTCACCGATGAGGAGCGAAGCCCCGCAGTCCTCCAAGCCAAAGGCCAGTTCGTCGGCGGTCCACCATGAATTGAGTGACACATTGATAGCGCCAATGGATGTTATGGCGATGAACGACACGATCCATTCAGGGAAGTTGCGCATAGCCACAGCCACCCGTTGACCTTTGGTGATGCCGTAGTGATCCACCATGGTGGCGGCCAATGCGTCGGCCTGGGCCATGGTGTGGGCAAAGCTCCATCGCTCACCCTCGTACACCAGGTATGTGCGATCCCCGTGGGCCCGGGCGGCGGCGTAGGCGTAGCGGAGGTTGGGCGGAGCGGCTGTGAACACCGTCTGGGTGGCGCCGAGTACCTGGGCGTCTTCCATGACGAACGGCGAGTTGGGGGCACTGAGGGCGGCTACGGCCGCTTCGAAGGTCATCGGGTCTGGCATAGGCCCGAACCTACCCCGACCCGAATTCTGCGACCAGTTCGTTACGGTCGCAGAATTCGATGCGGGCGGGGGAGTTTTGCTACAAGAACACTCGGCGGTGGGCTTGGTAGGGGAGGCGAATTACAACTGCATCGCCTTCACTTCGAGGAACTCCTCGAAGCCAAAGCGACCGCGCTCACGTCCGTTGCCGGACTGCTTGTATCCACCGAAGGGGGCGATGGCGTTGAACCCGCCCCCATTGACATCCACCTGACCGGTACGCAGCCGTCGGGCAATGGCCTGCGCTCGCTCCGGGTCGGCTCCGGTGACACCACCACTCAAGCCGTATGGGGTGGAATTGGCGATACGTACGGCGTCGTCATCGTCGGCGTAGGGCATGATCACCAGTACCGGGCCGAAGATCTCTTCTTGGGCAATGGTCATGTCGGGCGTGACGTTGGCGAAAATGGTGGGCTTCACGTAATACCCCTGCGCCAAGTCGTCGGGTTGCTCGGAACCGCCGCCCACCAATGTGGCTCCCTCGCCGATGCCCTTGTCGATGAAGCCACGTACACGGGTGCGTTGCGCATCAGAAATCACAGGGCCCAACCGACCGGCATTGGTTTTGGGATCACCGATGGTCCAGCCCGCCAACTGCTGAGCTGCCACATCCATCACCGCGTCATGACGTGATGCGGGCACCAGCATGCGGGTGAGGGCTGAACACGTTTGACCGGAGTTCATGAACGCCGCCCCAATACCCTTACCCACAGCCTTGGCCATGGCATCGTCGTCTAGATCGTCAAGCAAGATGTTGGCCGACTTGCCTCCCAACTCCAGCGCAATCTTCTTGATTGTCTGCGCGCCTACTTCCATCACACGACGACCGGCGCGAGTGGATCCGGTGAACGACACCATGTCCACATCGGGGTGCGCAGCGATGGCCTCACCCACAACAGGACCAAGACCGGACACCAGGTTGAACACGCCAGCGGGAAGCCCCGAAGCGTGGATGGCCTCGGCCAAGATGAATGCATTGAACGGCGCCACTTCACTGGGCTTCAACACCACCGTGCAACCGGCCGCCATGGCCGCCGCCACTTTGAGGGCAATCTGGTAGAGCGGGTAATTCCACGGGGTGATGCAACCCACCACACCAATGGGCTCGCGCACCACAATGGAATTGCCGATCTTCTCCTCGAACACAAAGTCTTTGGCCATCTGCGCGTAGTTACCGAATTCGCCTACGGGCAGGCCGGCCTGGATCATCTTGGACATACCAAGCGGCATACCCACTTCGCCGGTGACCACCTCTGCCAATTCGTCCATCCGGGCCGCCAGTGCCCCCTGGATGGCCAGTAGATAGTTGGCCCGGTCGGCGGGCGGGGTCAGCGACCAGGTGTCGAACGCGACCCGGGCAGCAGCTACGGCGGCATCCACATCCTCAGCGGTCCCCAGGGGAACATGGCCCATGACCTCCTCGGTGGAGGCGTCGAGTACGTCGATGGTGTCGGTGCCGGTGGACGAGACCCAGGCCCCGTTGATGTACAGCTGATCGTGATTGCGCATCCTCGCAGTGTGCCACCGCCAATGGACTACGACAGTCGAGACGATCAGGCGTCCACAATGACGACGTGGTCGACCTGGCGGAGGAATTAGCTGGTCGGCTGGGTGCGGAGCTCCCTACGCAGAATCTTGCCGGTCACGGTCTTGGGAAGCTCATCCACGAACTCGATCGAGCGCGGATACTTGTACGCCGCCATCCGCTCTTTGCAGAACGCAATCAGTTCCGCTTCATCGGCGGAGGTACCCGGGCGGAGGCTGACGAATGCCTTCACCGTTTCGCCGCGGTATTCGTCGGGCACACCCACCACCGCCGCCTCGCGCACCGCGGCATGTTGGTACAGCATGTCTTCCACCTCACGCGGCCACACCTTGTATCCGGAGGCAATGATCATGTCCTTCTTGCGATCGACGACATAAAACCAACCTTCGGCGTCCATGAAACCAACGTCACCGGTGTGGAGATCGCCCCCCGGTAGCGCATGCGCAGTCTCCTCCGGCTTGTTCCAGTAGCCGGCCACCACCTGGGGTCCGCTGGTGACGAACTCGCCGATTTGGCCCGTAGGCACGTCGTTGCCCTGCTCGTCGATGATGCGCACCACGGTGTTGAAGATCGGCACACCCACTGATAGCGCACCTGACGTTGGGTCCACGGGCGAGCGGGCCCCCATCGGCACGCCGTGGGAGGGAGATGTGGTTTCGGTGAGGCCGTAGATGTTGTGGATATAGGCACCCACTTCACGCTCGAAGCGCTCGACCACCGACGGGGCGATAGGTGCCCCGCCGCTGTATACCTTCGTGAGCGAGGACAGGTCGCGTCCCGCACACGATGGGTCGTTCATCAATGCGATGTACACCGTGATGGCGCCCACGGTGAACGTCGGTCGGTAACGCTCGATGAGATCGAGGGTGGTGGCGGGGTCGAAGCGGTACCCCAACACAACGGGCATGGGTACCAACAACGCCACTGTGAGGTGGGCGATGAGCCCGGTGATGTGGAACAGCGGCGCCACACCCAACACGATGTCGTCCGGAGTGAGTGACATCCAGGTCTTGTAGGCCTCGGAGTTGAACACCACGTTGCGATGCGTGTTGGTGGCTCCCTTCGGAGGACCGGTGGTGCCAGACGTGTACGTGAGGAAGGCCACCTCATCGCTACGCAATGTGGGAGTTGGTACTCGCTGCCCGTCGTGTGCGGCGATGAGGTCAACGAGGTCGAGCGTGCCGTCCTGCGGGGTCTTCACCGATGTCGCCATCACGCTGGGGCGTTCGTCGCCCAAGAAGTCGAGCTCGCTGGTGGTGATGACCGTACGAACGGCGGTGCTGTTCGACACCACATCGCGCGCTACTTCGGCGTACAGCGACTCCAGTGTCACCAGCACTGTGGCCCCGGAGTCCTCCAGCACATATGCCAACTCGCGACCCTTGTTCATGGGGTTCACCGACACCACGATGCCTCCGGCTTTCCACGTGGCAATGACGGCCAGGACGAACTGGGGGACGTTCTGGAGATACAGAGCTACGCGTTCGCCGTGGGCAAATCCGCGTTCAATGAATGCGGCCGCCAATGCATCAGTGTGTCTATCGACTTCTGCGATCGACAACGTTCGGCCGAAGTAATGGATAAGTGGACGGTCCGCCGATGTCCGAACGGCGGCCGTGAACATGTCGAGGCCCGACTCGAAGGGAATCTCGATGTCCGAGGGCATCCCCGGCAAATACTGGCGAAGCCAGGGTCGCTCTGCGTACATAGTTTCTCCTCGGTCGGGCACGGTTGCTACTTGAAGGGTTGTTACTTGATGGCGATGGGGTTGACAGGGGCGCCTGTGCCGCCGACCACCTTGAGCGGTGCGGCAACATAGAGGAACGTCCACTGCCCATCAGCAGCGCAATCGGCGGCGAGGTCGTCGAGCCAGCAGATCTCCGTCAGGGTCACGCCCAGATTGCGCATCAAAGCGTTGTGCAATGGCAACACCACTCCTGACACAGGATCGACGGTGACCTCGTTGGCGATGGTGTCGGTCACGAGGTTGGGGATCTCCATCTCGTGGAACCAGCGCACCAGCGCGTCACTGTGGGTGAGTCCCGGTTCCACGAAGTTGCCGTAAAACTCCTCGCGCGTGACTTTGTAGAATTTCCCGATCCAACCGGTGCGGATAATGATGATATCGCGGGGAAGAATTTCCGTGCCTTGTGCCTTGGCACAGGCCATGAGGTCCTCGTGGGTGAATGTCTCCGCCACGTCGAGCACGTCCTTGCCGCGGAACCGCGCCATATCTAGCAGGATCCCTCGACCGACAATTCCCTTTTCGGCAAGGGGCAGCACGCTGGCCTTGGCCAGACCGCCGATGGTGGTCTTGGCGTCGTAGCCGTTCCAGATCTGGCCGTCGTACCAGACGTGTCCGAGCGCGTCGTATTGAGTACTGCCCTGCAGGAAGCACGTCATGTAGTCGTCGGCGTAGTGCGCGCCACCAGCGAAGTTCACCCCCTTGCCGGCGATGTAATGGCCCTCGTCGATCACCGTGGTGCGGACCGCCCCGCTGCGCCCGGGCCACACCGGATCACCTTCGGGGTTGGCCATCTTCACCTGCAACGTGAACACCTTGCCCTGCTTGATGGACCCTGCCGCCTTCAGGATCACGTCGGGCGTGAGGTAGTTCAGGCTTCCCACTTCGTCGTCGGGTCCCCACTTGCCCCAGTTCTTCGGTGAATCCTTGAGCAGTCGGTCCAGTGACGGTTCTTGTTCGGTGGTGCTCATGTTGTTGCTCCTTGTGTGGGTTGGTTCTCTGCGCGGGTTGAGTCAGCGAGCTCTGCCATGTGAGTGCCGTCGCCGTAGTAGCGGCGGTGCCAGATGCCAGTCCCGTCTTCGTCGCCGACGGGCATCCGCCACGTTGTGACGTGTGTGTCAGCTCCAGTGAGTGACACGGCGATCAGTGCTCGCGGTTGATCGGTGGTGTCGTTGACGTAAGCGTCGGCCGCCTCGTCGAGGATGTAGCGCTTGGCGATTCGGCGATACAGGTCACGCCACTCGTTGTCGTGGCCCGGTTCGTGGACGATGCGCGCAGTTCCTCGTATCGTCACCTTGCGATATGGGAGGGGATCCTCGTCGATGGACAGGCCAACGCGCGAGTCGCGGCGGATGTCTTCCAGGAACTTCGAATGCCCGCGCGGGGTGAACACGATCTCGTTGCCCTCGTTGATGAACCAGATGGGAACAACGGACGGGTGGCCGTCACTATCGGTGGTGCCGATACGGAGTAGGTGCCCTTGCTCGTGAAGGAACTGCTGAATTTCTGTGGCGGTGAGCTTTGGCATGAGGTGCCTTCCGGACGCATGTGCATCGTGGATGGGGTGGTGACATCGACTGCGCGCTGGCTGATGAAACATGATTTAGCTCTGCAGTGCGATTGAACATCCAAGTTCTTCACCGACCTCGTGTCAAACCCACGACCGTTTTGTGCAGTTTCAAGAAATTGGAGCGGCTGATATTCACCTGATCTATGTAGGTGTTTACAAAGTGAAGACGACTACGGCAGTGCAAAACGTCCGGTTTGCGGATGCCACCTCAAAATGCGAAGACACAAAGTGGGAGGAAAAACACTGAGACGACTGAGCCCGACCGGTGCACCTTCAGCCAGTAGGGCGCGCGCCAGTATGTCGATCTGCGCAGTATTCACTCGATTTCGTTTCATGTCAACGGCTCTGTAGATTGCCGCTCAGGTACTGAGTGCCTTCGCCGCTGCGTCCAATGACGGTTCCAGCGGGCGAGAGAGGAGAACAACATGTCTGACACCGTATTGATCGCGGGGGCCAGTGGCCTGGTGGGGGCAGCGGCCATCGAGAGCTTCTTGGGAGCTGGCTACGAGGTAATTGCCGTGTCGCGACGAAAGCCGGAAGTCGACAGCGAGATTGCGTTCAAACACATTTCATTGGACCTGCAAGACCCTGTTGCGTGCGCCGAGTTGGCCGCGTCGTTTGCCAGTGTCACTCATGTCGTGTACACCGCGGTGTTCGAGAAACCGGGGCTGATCGCGGGATGGAGTGAGCAGGATCAGATGCAGACCAACCTGGCCATGCTCAAGAACCTGATCGAACCGTTGGCCACGAATGCAAAGGGTTTGCGGCACGTGAGCGTGCTGCAGGGGACAAAGGCATACGGCATCCATCTACACCCGATGAGGATTCCGGGTAGGGAGCGCTACGTGCGCGATCCGCACGAGAACTTTTACTGGCTGCAAGAGGATTACATCCGAGAGATGGCGGCCAAGGGCGGCTGGGCGTTCAGCATCTGGCGACCGCAACTCGTAGTGGGGCCCAACTACGGCGTGGTCATGAATCTGCCCCCCATCATCGGTGCGTATGCCGCCATCCGTCGAGAGGAAGGTCTGCCTTTCAGCTTTCCGGGCGGGACGTCGTGGGTGTGGGAGGCGGTTGACACTCGGCTGGTGGCCGATGCGTTGGTATGGGGCGCCAGTTCACCGGCGGCGGCAGGGGAGACGTTCAACCTCACGAATGGTGAGGTGTTCGAGTGGCGCGACCTATGGCCTGCAATGGCCGATGAACTCGGTGTAGAGGTGGGCGACGACGAGCCCATCAAGTTGGCCGACTACCTGCCATCCAAAGCTGGCGTATGGGACAAGATCGTGGCCAAACACGGCCTCCGTCAGGTGACGATGGATCAGCTCGTCGGTGAGTCCCACCACTATGCCGATTTCTGCTTCGCCTACGGCGCGGAGGGGGGACTGCCAGCGGCATTCGTCAGCACCGTGAAGATCAAGCAGGCAGGCTTTGGCCAGGTGTTTGACACCGAGGAGACGTTCCGGTACTGGCTGCGCAAGCTGATCGAACGAAAGATCCTGCCGCCACGCGCCTGATCGAAGAGATCATCCTCGGCTCAGCTGCACGCCCCATACGGTGTCTTTGCGCAACATCGGTTTGAGCACCTTTCCGCCGGGGTTGCGAGGTAGGGGTTCGCTACGCAACGAAATATATTGCGGGACCTTGAAATCGGCCAGCAATGTACGGGCGAACGTGGCAATGGCCAGGGGGTCGATATCGACCCCCGGGTTGGCCACGATCACCGCCCCAACCTTTTCTCCCATCATCGCGTCGGGCACCCCCATCACCGCCACCTCGAACACATCAGGATGCTGCACCAGGGCGTTCTCAACCTCCACGCAGTACACGTTCTCGCCGCCGCGATTCACCATGTCCTTCATCCGATCGACAATTTGCACGAATCCATCGGCGTCAACGCGGGCGAGATCGCCGGTATGCAGCCAACCGTTCACGAACGTCTCGGCGCTCTGCTCTGGTTTGTTCCAATAACCCATCACCACGTTCTGGCCCCGGATCAACAACTCGCCCACGCCTGAAGTGTCATCGACGTTGGCGAGATCCACTTCTACCGGCGGGGCGGTGAAGCCGACGGTCTCCGGCCTGGTCTCGCAGTACTCATCCGGCAGAAAGGTGGATACCGACGACGTCTCCGTAAGGCCAAAACCGTTGCCCAGTCGTGCATTGGGAAACGCCGAACGGATGCGACCGATGACATCGGGGGCCGTAGGTGCCCCGCCGTACGTGACCCAGCGCACCTGGCTCATATCGAAATCGCCGAAGTTCGGCTGATTCATGGCCAACCAGTAGATGGCGGGCACCGTGGTGAGGCAATTGATGTGTTCCTGTACCACTGTTTGTAAAAACTGTTGCACCTCGAAGGCCACCATGATGACCGTGGTTCCACCCAGCATTGTGGTGATCAATAGTTGGCTATTGCACCCCGTGACGTGAAACATAGGAACAGAAACCAAATTTCGGACCACGGTGTCGGAATCGAACCCGATGACCCGTCGACATGTCTCACAATTGGACAGGAAGTTTTCGTGAGTGGTCATGGCGCCCTTGGGGAAGCCAGTGGTACCGCTGGTGTAGAAGATGGCCGCCAGATCCGTCTGGACCAACGTGTGGTCCAAGTACGGTTCTGCGTCAGGGAGGGCATCCCCGGGAGCAATGACAAATGTGGCGCCTGAGTCGGTCACGACGTAGTCGATTTCTGGTTGAGTGAAGCGGGTGTTGACCGGTACAACCACTGCGCCCGCCATCTCGATGCCAAAAAATGCCAGCGCCCAGGCGTTGCCGTTTCCGAGGCGTAGCGCCACCCGGTCGCCTTTGCCGACGCCTTGGGCGTGCAGGCCGCCAGCAATCCGTGCCGAGCGATCCCACATCTGGCGATAGGTGAGTCGCTCCCCGCCCAGTTCTACGAGAGCTTCACCGTCCGGTTTGGCGTCGACAGTGGCCCTCAGCATGGCCACCAGCGATACCGGTAGATCGGTGTAGCCCAACACACCATGGTCATTTCGCTCCACCCCATCCATCCGAAACGGAAGAATGTTGGGTGTGTACCCCTGCTTTGTCACCATGATTGTTCTCCACTCGATCGAATTTCTCAGGCTCTCGTTACCTCAGCATGACCGATTTGTACCAACCTCGCTTTGACGCAGTGCCGCAAACCAGGAAGAGTGCACACTGAGCTACCGGTGCTCGAGGAACGTCGTATTACGGAGGTTGCAGCATGTTGCTCAATGACATCATCAGCATCAATGCACTCAAGACCCCGGATCGCACGGCCATCATCGCCGGCGAACGCACCATTTCCTATGGAGAGCTCCACCAGCGGACCGTGCGTCTGGCCAACGCCCTCCTGGGCGTGGCTAGTAGCGGCGATCGAGTTGCCATACTCGCTGAGAATGTCCCGGAATACATCGAGTGCTACTTCGGCGTGCCCGCCGCAGGCATGGCTCTCACGTTTCTGAACTACCGCCTCAATCCCAAAGAGTGGGCCTGGATCGTCACCAATGCCGATGCTGCAGTATTCATCGTCGAGCGCAAGTTCCTCGATCAGATCGATGGATTGCTGTCCCAGATGCCGTGTGTCAAGCACGTCATCGTCATCGGCGGCCGAGGCGAAGGAGGCCACACCGACTACGACGATTTCGTGGGTTCGGGATCCACCGACCGGCCCCAGGTGAACGTCGACGAAGACGAAACGGCTTGGCTGCTCTACACCAGCGGCACCACCGGCTTTCCGAAGGGGGCGATGCTGACTCATCGTAATCTCGTCACCGCCGCGCTGGAGTCGGTCATCGAATACGAACCCATCCCTGAGGAGCGGAGCCTCGTTGCCTTTCCGCTGTGTCACGTCTCGGGGTATCTCGTTCCGGTGACCATGATCCGCGGTGGCTTGGTGGTACTGATGCCGGCCTACGAGCCCGGGCTGTGGATGGAATTGGTGGACAAACACGGCATCACTGGATCATCGATGGCCCCGACCATGATGAACTTCTTGCTGCAGCATCCCAAGATCGACTCCTACAAGCTGACTACATTGCGAGGCCTCGGTTATGGCGCGGCGGCAATGCCGGTAGAGGTGCTGCGAGCTGCCATTGCGCGCCTCGGCCCCATCGTGTATTCCGGCTTCGGTATGACCGAACTGGGTGGCAACGTTCTCACGTTTCCAAAATCGGCTCACGTACGGGCCATCAATGGCGAAGAACATCTCTTGGCGTCGTGCGGTACACCGATGTGTCTGTCGAACGTCAAGGTGGTGGACGAGGCCATGAAGGAGTGCCCGCCCGGCGTTGTCGGTGAGATTGTTGTGCGATCCGAACAAGTCCTGAAGGGATACTGGCGCAACGAAGACGGGTCAAAGGCCGCATTCACCAACGGGTGGTTCCACACGGGTGACTTGGCCAAGCGGGACGAAGAGGGCTTCTTCTACATCGTCGACCGAATGAAGGACATGATTCTCACAGGCGGCGAAAACGTGTACTCGCGTGAAGTGGAAGAAGTGATTTACACCCATCCGGCGGTGTCCGAGGCGGCCGTGATCGGCCTACCCGATGCCACATGGGGCGAGAAGGTGGCTGCTGTTGTGG
>JANYHQ010000314.1 GCA_025358985.1 Acidimicrobiales bacterium | reverse complement strand
GCAATTTCACGGAGATGATGGCGGTGAGACCCTCCCGGAAGTCCTCGCCGCCGAGGTTGTCATCTTTTTCCTTGATGAGTCCCTTCTCACGTGCGTACTTGTTGATGACCGTGGTGAGCGCCGCCCGAAACCCTTCGACGTGTGTGCCACCTTCGATGGTGGCAATACCGTTGGCGAACGAATGCAGGCCCTCGTAATACCCGGTGTTCCACTGCAAGGCCACTTCGGCTTCGCCGACGTTTTCACCGTCGAACACCTTGAAGGACGCCACTTTGGCGAACAACGGCTCCTTGGAGGCGTTGAGATGCTTCACGAAGTCCACGAGGCCCTGGTTGAACTTGAACACCTCAGTCTCCGGAGCACCTTCGCGCTCGTGATTGGGACGATCATCGGTGAACCGGATCTCCAGGCCGGCGTTGAGGAAGGCCATCATCCGGAAGCGTTCCAGCATCGTCTCGGCCCGAAAATCTGTGGTTTCGAAAATGGTGTCGTCGGGCCAGAATGTCACGGTGGTGCCGGTTCGATTGCGTGGAGCTCTTCCGGTGATGTGCAACGGAATGCTCAGCGTGCCGCCGTTGCGGAACTCCAACTCATGGCGCTGGCCCTCACGGTCGATGACAGCGGTGAGACGAGCCGACAACGCATTGACCACGGACACGCCCACACCGTGCAGACCACCGGAAACCTTGTACCCGCTGCCCTCGCCGAACTTGCCACCGGCATTGAGCTCCGACAGCACGATCTCCGCCGCTGGCCGCCCGTTGAAGCGCTTGTCCTCGTGCCTCATGGAGGCGGTGGGGATACCGCGACCGTTGTCCTCCACCCGACAACCGCCATCAGCGAGCAACGTCACCGTGATGGTGGTGGCGAATCCGGCCATCGCCTCATCGACTGAGTTGTCGACCACTTCCCACACACAGTGGTGCAGCCCGGTGATGCCGGTTGAGCCAATGTACATACCGGGCCGTTTGCGAACATGCTCACGCCCCTCGAGGATGGTGATGTCCGATTCGTCGTAGGAGGCTGAGCCTCTGGTTGACGAGGCGAGCGGCGCGGTGACCCCGTCCGGGGCGGTGGCGACGGCCACCGAACCAGTCGGCTCGGCCGTTGTGCTCAAATCGGGAAGGGCTTCTATGTCGTCATGCGCCATGGCGCGCACCTTTCAGGGCGGAATTCCGCAGATCGAAGTGGTCAACTGTCCAGACGGCACTGAAGTGGCCGCGAACCTGCCGGTGAACCGGCAATGTGTTACCTCAATCACCCTACCACTCGGCTATGACAGAAAACGTTCTCTGCGGCCTGTATTTCGGCGCAGGCTCGATCTCGACGCCTGTCATCGACAGGGGTACCCCGATGGTTGCGCGAACGGCTCCGACGACTTGCTCAGGGCCGTGGGCGCCGCACAGCCTTGGTGTTTACCCGAACCACAACCGTGCGTACCGCGTCAAGCCCCGCACGTTGATTGCATCTGGTGCGGATCTCATCAGACAGGAACCGGACTTCCGTGGCCCACGCCGGTTCGTCCACCACGACCACCAACTCACCGTCGCGCAACCGCTCCGGATGGCAATGATCAGCTACCACGGCACCCACCACGTGCTCCCACTCGGCGAATACCGCAACGAGGGTGGTCGGCTCACCCAACCCAAGTCGACGGGACAATTGCCCCAACGAATCAGCTACGGGGCGGGCATCATCGCCTCCGTCGTGGGATGGATGCAGCGGTCGCCACGTCATCGTGCACTCTCCTGCGCTATTTCATCCACAGAATCCACAGGTTTATCCCCAGGCAGACGACTGCGGGTGGTGCTGCCATCGGGTCGCAGTTCCACATCGACAATGGATGTTACGGCCATCCCGGCAGGTATGTCGGTGGCCGTCGCCAAGAGTGCTTGGCCCACCGGAAGATTACGTACAAGGGCCGCACTGCGGTTCGGATCAAGCTCTGAGAACACGTCATCAAGCAGCAGCACCGGCGTCCAACCCAACTCTTCAGCCACCAAGCGGTGGACAGCGAGGCGCATGGCCAACGCCAACGTCCGTTGCTCACCCTGAGATGCGTGGGTGCGCGACGGCCGAACCCCGAGCGTGAGGGCCACATCGTCACGATGCGGTCCGACCAACGACACACCCCGTCGCACGTCATCAGGACGGCCTCGCTCCAAGGCGCCCCCCAGGCCACCTTCGCCGGACCACCAGCTCGACGCGTACTGGACTCCCACCGGCAGGGGCGCCTCCGCTATGTCGTCGTAGGCCATTGCCAGTATGGGCGCCATCCTGGCCAACAGTGCGGTGCGGTCCAACGCCACGGTGGTGCCCAGTTCGGTGAGCTTGGCGTCCCACACATCGAGGGTGAGGGCGGCGCTGTCATTGAGTCGCCCGCCGACCTGTTTGAGCAGCGCGTTGCGCTGGCGCACCACACGATCGAGTTCGTCGATGCTCTGGCCGTGCTTCGGATGCATGGCAATGAGCGCATCGTCAAGCCAGTCGCGGCGCTCCCCCGGCCCCCCCTTCACCAAAATCAGATCGTCAGGTGAGAAGACGCTGACCCGCAATACCCCGAGCAGATCCCGAGCTCTGCGCAACGGTTGTTTGTTGACCAGGGTGCGGCCCCGACCAGTGGGGGAAATCTCCGCTTCCAGCAACACTTCTCGCCGCTCCACTACAGCTTCACCGCGCACGATGGCCCGTTCGGCACCCATCCGGACCATGGCCTCATTGGGAGCGCCCCGGAACGACTTCAGCGAAGCCAGGTACCCCAATGCCTCGAGCACGTTGGTCTTGCCCACCCCATTGCGGCCCTGCACCACAGTGAGCCCGTCTGACAGCGTCAGTTCGGCAGTGGCATAGCTGCGGAAGTCACGCAGCCAGAGTCGCTGGACCAGCACTGAAATTGGTCAGGAGACGCGAACGGGCATGAGTAGGTACAGGTAGTCCAGGCGTTCCGGGGAACGGATGACTGCCGGTTTCAGAGCATCAATGGTTTCCAGGGTGACGGTTTCTCCCTGGGCCAGATCAACCCCGGCCAGGAGGAAATCGGGGTTAAACGCCACCTGGTGCTCCGTGCCCACGAACGTTGCTTCCACGTCTTCGGTGGCCTGCCCCACATCCTGGGTGATAGCGATCAACTCAAGTCCGTTCTCCGAGAGTTTGAGCCGCACCGGAGTGGCATCTTTGGCCAAGAGTTTCACTCTTCGTAGGGCTTCGAGCAGCGCCGCTCGGTTCACCGTGAGCTTGTTGGGCAGCGATTGCGGAATGAGGTTGCGATAGGGCGGGTACTGACCCTCGATGAGCCGTGTGGTGAGCCTGGTACCGCCCACTTCAAAGGCAGCCTCACGCTGGCCCAGATGCAAGATGGCCTCCCCCGAGCTACCCAGTAGCCGGGCCAGTTCACCCAATGCGCGGC
>JANYHQ010000304.1 GCA_025358985.1 Acidimicrobiales bacterium | reverse complement strand
CCGTCACGGTCACCGTCCTGCAGCGAGCGCATGACCTCATCGCCGCTCATGCCAGGTACGGTGACGATCGTCGGGTCGACGGTGGACCAGTTCGTGATGCCGGCGGCGCCGCGCTCGTTGCCTATCCAGCGGAGATCGGGGCCGGCGTCAGAGAACATGACCGCATCGGGCTGCAGTGTGCGCACGGTCGCCCAGACACGCGGCCAATCGTACTGCTGCTTGCGTCCGTTGGGCCCTTCGCCGGTCGCACCGTCGAACCAGATCTCGTGCAGCGTGCCGTATTGCGTGAGGAGTTCGGTGAGTTGCGCGATGTAGAAGTCGTTGTAGCGCGGCGAATCGCCATAGGCCGCGGCATTGCGGTCCCACGGCGAGAGATACAGCCCTGGCTTGAGCCCCTCGGCGCGACACGCGTCGACGAACTCCCGCACGACGTCGCCCTGCCCGTTGCGCCACGGGCTCGATGCCACGCTGTGCGTCGTCGTCTGCGTGGGCCAGAGGCAGAACCCGTCGTGATGCTTGGTGACCAACACAACATAGGTGGCCCCCGTTTCGGCGAAGGTATGCGCCCATTCATTGGCGTCCCACCCCGACTGGCCCTGTACCCAAGTGGAGGCAAACGCCTCATAGGGCTGAGACCCGTAGTGCTGCTGGTGATACTGCGCCACGGGCGAACCGGGCAAAGCCAGTGAGTTCTCGTACCACTCCACATACGGCGTGTTGGTGATGGCGTACTCCCAGCCATGCTGCTCAGCCAGAGTGAACGGATCATCGGACAACGGCGCAAACGCCGGCACCGTGGCCATGGTCCAGTGTACGAAGATCCCCAGTTGCGGGGTGGCGAACCAATCAGGAAGCGGTCGGTGCAGCGTCATGGCGTGAACGTAGCTCCTGTGTCCGGAATGGGCTCAAGTTTGCCGGAGGTCCGCACGCGCAGTTGACTATGGCGATGAACTCACCAACGGTCATCACCCAGGAACGCCACTCCGACGGTGTACTGCTCGTGACGATGGACGACGGTCGCGCCAACGCTGTTTCGCATGCGCTGATCACTGAGCTCAGTGCCATTGTGGCTGAGGCCAATCGTGATGAAAGCGTACGCGCGCTGGTGATTGCAGGCCGCCCTGGCCGGTTCTCAGCGGGCTTCGACCTCAGCGTCATCAACAGTGGCGACGCCGGTGCGGTGGCCGAGTTGGTAGCAGCCGGCGGGCAGTTGATGCACGACATATATGCGTCATCAGTGCCCGTGGTGGCCGCTTGTACCGGACATGCCGTGGCGGCTGGGGCGCTGTTGATACTGGCGTCTGACTACCGGGTGGGCCCCGATGCCGACATCAAGATTGGTCTCAACGAGTCTGCCATTGGTATGGCACTGCCGGGCTGGGCGGTGGCCCTGGCCGCCGATCGTCTCAGCCGCCGACACCTACAGCACTGCGCCGCCCTAGCGGCTTTGTGTGATGGGAAAGGGGCGGTGAAGGCCGGGTTCCTCGACGTGGCGGTAGAGCCCGTCCGGGTGTTGGAGGTAGCCATGGAGGAGGCCGCACGGGTAGCGCGATTCGATCGCAAGGCCTACGCCACCACCACCCGTCGACTGCGCCGGGCCACGCTCGATGCCATGGCTGCCGATCTAGAACTGAGCCACTGAGGCTGGCCCAGATGCATCACGTCCACACTCGGGTGAACGTGATGCGTGCTCCGGACGTTCTTACAGCTTCTTGGTCTTGTCCACGAACTGGTTGGTGTAGATGTCCGACGGCTTGAGGCCGGCCTTGGGGGTCGATCCGAGCTTGGTGTAAATCGGTGTGGCCTTGGTGATGAGATCGGCGATCCGGGCTTCATCGAACGAACCGAGCACACCATCAGGGCCGTTGGCGATGAGCTTGTCGGCCAGCATCGTCTTCACTGCGTAATCAGCCACACCCTGGCTGTAGACCCAGCCGTTGTTGTACTTGGCTACGAGTTCCAACACCAGCGTGTTGGCCGCTGCAGGGGCCTTGACGTAATCGATCACGGACTGCTGGATGATGGGCACCAGCTTCTTGAAACAATCGGCGTACTTGGTGATGTTCTCCGGCTTGGTGGCCATGGACTCGGCATAGTTGTTCCAGCCTTCGTCATTGATGTACGCATAGGAAACGGGCTTCGACCATTCCTTGACCTCGTTCTTGTAGATGTAGGGCTCGGCGGAACCAAAGATCTGCGAGGCAGATTTCCCCTGATCAGCCACGAACAACGCCGGAGAGCCGTCGTAGTTGCCGTCGACCTGGGATTTGCTGAGAATGCCAAGGCTGGTGAAGTAGTCCATGTATGCGGCACCAGAGAAGTAGCGGACCTTGGCGCCCGTCTTGCCGAGATCGGCGATGGTTTTGACATCGGGATAGGTGGCCGGATCCCACATGATGGCCTGCGGGTTCTTTTCGAACGGGCTCATGATGGCAACCGACGGGTTCTTGGCCGACAACTGGATGGCCTCATCCGTGTACACGTAGCCCAACAGCAGGTTGGGGTCTTGGTACAGCTGTGACGTGACGGTTTGGAAGCCGATGGCGGGGCCGCCGGAGCGAACTTCGATCTTCACACCGGTGTCCACTCCACTGGCCATGAGCTCACCGGTGACCAGCTTCTTGTCGGCATTGATCACGGGATTGGGGCCGAACATTTGGTATAGGAAACCGTGCTCCGCTTCGGGGTTCCAGTCGGTTTGGATACCCACCACAGCTGGGCACACATCCTTGAGGTTCACGTCCGTGGCACCAGCAGCTGTAGCCACGGTGGTGGCCGCTGCACCAGCAACGGTGGTACCTGCAGCAGCACCGGCAACAGTGGTGGCAGCAGCTCCAGCCACGGTGGTGTCGGCGGCGGGAGCGGCGGTGGTATCAGCCGCAGGAGCGGCGGTGGTGTCGCTACCAGCAGCAGTGGTGTCGACGGCGGCCACGGTGGTGTCAGTGCTCTTCTTGTCTGAGCCACAGGCGGACAGGATCAATGCTGCCGCCAAAGGGGCGGCC
>JANYHQ010000700.1 GCA_025358985.1 Acidimicrobiales bacterium | reverse complement strand
CGTAGCTCCATCGCTACCAAGGAGGGGATCAACGAAAGTCCGAGCTCAACATCGCATGAGCTTCACGTTGCGAGCACCAAGAGTCTGAAGCAGATGGCGGAGATCAGCTAGGTCGCTGGTGTACAGCCTCGTGGCACCCAGGGACACAGCAACCACGGCGACAGATGCATCCACCACATCGCTTGTGCTTGCCTGACCGCACAACACCCCAGCGTCTCGCGCAACGTCGTCGAACGAGGCGATGGCACAACCGGCAAGCGCTTTAGACAGCCGGGCCTGACGGGCTGATCCACGCCACACCTGCGCAACCACGGCAGCAGGAACCGCCACGTCCACGCCGGCAAGCGTCGCAGCCTTCAGGTCGGCCCACATAGTGCGATCTCCATTTTCCAACGCCACCAAGGCCCCGGCGTCGAGGACTATCACGCGCTTTGTCGCTGTGAACCAGCGGCACCGAGACCCAGGCGACGCTGGGCAGCACCCAGTTCCCTTTCGGTGATGGCGCCATGCTCGTGTTCGAAATCCTGAATAGCTCCCAGCATTTCGTCCTGGCGGACTCGCCGCCTCGCCGCCTCAGCCAGCCATGCCGATACGGCTTCGCTGGACTCATCGGCGCGGCGCTGAACGACGGTGGCAAGGTCGGCATCGAACGAGATACTGAATCGCTTCACGGCCATCCGTCGGATACTACTCACAGTGTTACTCGGTTTTGGGATAAGCCGGGCTGCGGAGCCAGCGCCGAAGGTTTTCGCCGTCCGCAAGGCCGGCGACACGCCACCCGCCATCGTTGAGAGCGGCGTCACGGAGTCCGTCGACGTCAACGACGAGACAAACTTTTTGGTCAGGCCACGAAGCCTCCACTTGTCCCATGTAGTTACCTGCGGAATCGTGCACTTCGTAGCCAATTTCCGGAGCCGGAACCCCATCGTCCAAGAGCTCGCCCACCAGCGGACGGGCGCTCGGGTCGGCCAGGTCGAGCACCCGACTGTCGGAGTGCACGCCCAATGGAGTTTCCAGGGCGTACTCCAGTAGCCAGAGGGCATCTTCACGGGTGAGGCGCTCGTGATCGAACTGGTTGCGGTAGTCACGCAAGCACCCGTAGCAGGATGAGTCCAACCCGCAGTTACATTCGCGCACTCGCGCAACTGCGCTTTCGATGAGCGCGCGAAACTGGTGAGCGATGCGGAATACGTGCCCAGCGCCGCCCGGTACCGAGTCGTGGATGATGAGTGTTGGCACTCCTTGGCGGGTGGACCAACTAAGAGTGCCGTTCAGGTCGCTCTGCTCGATGCCCAGAGTAGGACTTGCTAGGAGTAGGGCTTGGAGAGCGGACAAGAAGGGTGTACCCAGGGCCACGGCTGAGTCGCCCGTAGCCGCCTTGAGCGACGGGGCCATTGCGGTGGGCAACGGCAGGTCAAGTTCCAGGGTGTCGGTGAGGTATTCGTGACCGAACTGGATGGGACTCATTATGCCTTTGCACGGGCGGCCTGTACGAACGTGTTGGTGCGTTTGGGGCCCTCTGGACTTCGCCGAAGTAACCGCAGTTGGGAACGGTGGCGCCGGCTCAGCGGCGCCGCAAAATTTGCACAGCCGATAGCCGCGCCCCGCCGGCCCGGTGTTGATGATGGTGATGCGACCCTGCCGGCTGGTCCGCATTCGCGAGTCACGCCGGAGCCCGGGAATGTGTTTGAACTCTGGGAGTTCACCCTTGAAGCTGCCGAACTCTCGTATAACCCGGGCATTGCGTTGCGGTCGGTCGTCTCCCGGCTTGCGCTTGGGGTCGACTGCCCCCACGAATCCGTGCACGGGAACAAGGAATGTGCCGCTGGCCAACGTGTCCGTCCCCTGGCACACTGGGCAAGTTGCCCCTACCTGTTCGAGTCCTCGACGGAACGCCCCGCACTCGCACTTTGCCCACGCGAAGGTGAAGGGGGCCCGGTCCCTGGGGATGCTGATTCCTTTGCTGGTCCATAGCTTCTTAGCGGCCACTACGGAGTGCCCGGGCGCATAGTCCACGATGGCCAGGCTGAGGTCGCGCGTGAGGTCGATCTCGTTCTCGGCGGTTGCTCCGGTTTGCACCACGTTGAGACCCACCACGTCTACGGGGAACCCGTACTTGGGCAGCACGTT
Source organism: Acidimicrobiales bacterium (assembly GCA_025358985.1). Lineage (GTDB taxonomy): Bacteria > Actinomycetota > Acidimicrobiia > Acidimicrobiales > JANYDT01 > JANYHQ01. The sequence continues at coordinate 3,945 of JANYHQ010000700.1, read as the reverse complement.
ACGGCTGGCCAGGAACTGTATGAGTTGCTGACCCACCAGAGTCTTTCGAACACGATCGAAGTTCATTGCCGCAGAGAAATTGTTGCTGTCCTTGGCCTCGCCCATCAAGGTAAGAAGCGTTTCGGATTCTGATCTCACTTCCTCGGCGGCCCGGCCGAGCCAACCGAACGTCGGGTCTTCGCGATCTTCGTCGAACAAGGCCGCCACCCATTTCCATGTGGCCACACCAATGCTTTCGAGCAGCGGCGGAGGGACGACGGCCGCGAGCGCTGTGTGAAGGGTCACCGGGCGCGAGTCCAGCCACTGGCGGAACCCCGTGAGGTGGGCGCTCGCCGCTTCGTCCAACAAAAACGCACCCACCTTTAGGTCGCCGGGCACGGCGTTGGCATGACGGAGAAACTGGGCGAGCGCCACCGCATGTACATGGCGCCGCACGATGGCCGGGTTGGACAGTTGAACTTGGGGCGGTGGGATCTTGCCGTCAATGAGTCGGGCAGGGTTGCGGAAGTAATGAAAGTCATGGTTGCGGCGTTGAGCAAAGGTCACCGCCAAGGCTGCGCCGTCTGCACGTCGGCCAGCGCGGCCAGCGCGCTGAATGTAGTTGGCCGGAGTAGGCGGCACGTTGCGCAACAGCACTGCCTGTACGTCACCCACGTCCACGCCCATCTCGAATGTGGTGGAACACGACAGCACGTTCAGCTCACCCTTGATAAATTGAGCCTGCACTTCTGCCGCTTTGGTGGACGTCCATTGGGCAGTGTGCTCCTCTACGCCTAGCGGAATGGGCTTGAGGCGTTCGTAAAGCCCGAAGTAGTGATTGCGCCGCAGTGCTTCCATGGACACCACCGGCACAACAGTGCCGGGGCATCGCATAGTGCTGCACACACCGGCCACGTGATGCCATACGATGGACTTGCATCGATCGCAGCGCCCCGGCAGTAGGTGATGGTCGGCGGGAGTAAACGAGAGCGCCTTGTGCTCCACCTGAAATACCGCTCCATGCTCTCGGTGCTGGGTGGGGTGCAGCACGCGACGCCACTGCGTCTCGTCGCCGGTCATCGTCTCCCACATGCGCCGCAGTACCTTGCGGACGTCCCGGTCGATGTTCGTTCGGGCGAATACTCGTTCCACGTAGTCCGACCGTTTGTTGCGAGTAGCGGGGACAAACGCCGCAGCCGCCCAACTGGACCCCGCCACCCGCATGTACCGGGGACGGTTGCGCGGGGCGAAGCGTTCGTCCGTGATGTCGACATCGTCGGGGTTGGTGAGCACTCCTCCGTCCACCAAGGTCAGCAGTAACACCTGGAGCAACGACATCGCATCAGCCTCGCTCAACCCCAGTCGGATCAGACCTTCGATAGGCACGACTTGATGAGGTATGCGTACAGATAATTTCGCGAATCCCACCCCTTCGATCGTTTGGCGCCTTTCAAACGACAACATCTCGGTGTGGACCCAATTGGCCACCTCCGTTCTGCGGCTGGTAGCGGAGTTGTTGTCGTCGAGAAACCGGAGGTCCGTTGCACTACGGGTTATCCGCTGGACGAGGTCGTCATAGGTAGGGGCCTCCCCGTCGGCAAACACGTCGCGCACCGCTTGACCAATCATCCGGCGCTGCACCGATCGGTTGTACGTCCTGTCCAAGTAGGAGGCAAAGAAAGCAGCGTCTTGTCGCGAATCTGCGAAGGACAGCAACTTGCGGCCTTCACCCAAATGACGCCGGCTGCGCTCATCAGAGGCCGGCGGCTGCGTTTGATATATGTCGGTGGCGATGACGGCTACCGGGGCATCGCTGCCGGTGATCATGCGTGACACCACTCCCTTGGGACTACGCCGACCACAGGCACCGCAACTCCGGGCATCGCTGCGTACGGTCTTGATGGGATCAACAGCGCACGCACACGTCTTTTTGTCACCGATGGCACAGCACTCCGGACACACCAGGATCGACGGCGACTGCGCGGCAACGTCGGTGGATGCGGCTGCGGCTTTGCCCGCTACGGGCTCCTCGTCCTCGTCCTCGTCAATCGGAGCACTGAGCTCGCTGACGATCAGCACGACGCCCGGGTCGCGCTGATCGACTGCGGAGCGAAAGAAGGTGCCGCCTACCTCTACGTTGGTATCCCCCATAAGGTGTTCAGCACCGCAGCGTCGGCACACCGCCAGTTCGAACAGCGCCGATCGCCTTCCGTGCTTCAGACACGATGGGCAGAACCGGGCACGGGCCAGCGAGAGAGCCGGCTCACCCGCCACATGTTCTGGGTGCAAACAGACGTAGCCACCATCAAGCGCTCGAGCGAAGTAGTGATAACGGGCAGGAAGCAACGGTGCATCATCGTCGTGATGGGCAGTCTCGGCAAGATCCACGAGGGCGACCAGGGCGCTGGTGGGCGCACCATCAAAGAAGTCACGTACCAGTTCGCTTACCGACCGGGTACCCCTCTCCAGAGCCTCTTGGATACGGGTCAGACGAAGATCATGCGCCAACACCCGGGCCAAGACGGTGCCGGGCTCACCGCTCCAGTCAACCAAAGCATCGACATCAGAGTGAAACTCGGACAACACGGCACGCCATTCAGTGACTGCGTCGCCCTCGACCACAATATCTCGTAAGCGCGCGTAGATCATTGGGTTAAAAGTGACGCTGCCTTGGGAGCGAGCTAGTGAGAGGCGTTTTGCATCCACCACGTCCTGCTCGCCGGGGTCATCGGGATCCCATGCGAACGTTTCGCTGAACAAGGCCGACGCATAGCCGACTAACTCGGGGTAATCCTTGGGCCCACCGCCCAACGTCGCCGACGTGGCGAAGCATTGCATGGGGGCTTGGTGGGCGCGCGTGATGCGATCCTTGAGACGGCGCATGAGCATGCCTACCTCAGTGCCTTTGGCCCCGCCGTACACATGGGCCTCGTCCAACACGATGGCTCGCCAATGATCGCCGGTCGGTCCATCGAAGAACGCCGTATCGGCGGGGCGCATCAGTAAGTACTCCAGCATGGCGTAGTTGGTGACCAAGAGATGCGGTGGCCGGTCCTTCATGTCGTTACGGCACAATTGCTCGTTGGGCAGGATGTTCTCGTTGGGGAACAACTGCCGAAAGTTGGCCTCGGCCTTGACTCGCTCGTCGGCTGTATCGCCCACGTAGCGCCCGAACGTGATCTCCGGAACAGCGGCCAGCAGTTGGCGTAGCCGCTTGAGTTGATCGTTTACCAACGCGTTCATCGGATAGAGCAACAGCGCTCGCACTCCAGGTTGCGCCAGGGTTCCTTCGTCTTCACGTAGCAATGCGTCGAGTATGGGAAGTAGAAACGCCTCCGTCTTGCCCGACCCGGTACCGGTGGCAACGATGATGTTGCGGCCTGTGACGGCCTTGCGAATCGCCACCTCTTGGTGGCGGTACAGGACCCTATCTGCGTCTATCCCCAACCGCAGAGCGCCAGGGTGCAGTGTGCGGTCGGTGACCAGATCGCGCAGCGATGTGGAAGCTTGGTAGGGAGCACTGGCTTGGAGAAATGGACCCTTGACCACATCGGTGTCGTTGGCCAGGGCAAACGCGAACTCAGCGGCTCGATCGTCGTTGCGGGGCCGGAACGTTGACTCCAAATAGGCGCGGTAGTTGTCACCGATCCGTTGCGACGTTTCGACTGGGTCCAGACGGTACGCCGTCATAGGGTGGCCTCTCCATTGATGTTTTGGATCGTGTTGCGGTGGGCCGACACTGCCCGGGCGAGATACGTCTCCACCGAACGGGGCGATGCCTTCACGAAGGGTTCGATGATGGACAGCGCATCGCCTGGGTGTCGCGCCGCAAGCACGTGAGCGCATGCCCGGTAGCACATGAACGGACCCCAAACGCCTCGGCCGAAGATGCGCAGGTCATGGACCGGAATGTAGGTTCGCATACTTGTTGCAAGAAGTGCCGGGACGTCACGCTCCAGAGTCTCG
>JANYHQ010000698.1 GCA_025358985.1 Acidimicrobiales bacterium | reverse complement strand
GGTGAGTGTCACGATGCCGCTGGTGTCTCGATCGAGCCGGTGACCCAGGGCCAGATCCGCCCCGAACCGGGTACGGGCCAGCGTCAACAGATTGTCGCTGTCCCCGTCCGAACGGGCCTCGCTACGCAGACCAGAGGGTTTGTTGAGTACCACCAGATCCTCGCGCCGCAGCAAAACCCATCCCTCATCCCACGTCGTAGCTTTTACTTGGTGCACTTGATCTCGTTCCACCGTCACCAGGTCGGTGGCGTGAACCTCCCATGAGGCCAACCACACCACTCGTTGGTTGACGCGCACGTGACGTGCCCCGATGAGGCGTTGGCATTGCGCCCGCGACCAATGCGGAAACTCACTCTGCAGGTAGCGGTCGAGCCGCACTCAGACAGCAGCAGCGAAGCGCTCACCCAAGCCGGCCAACTGCTGGCGCATGGCTACCGGTAGGCGGCTGCCCAGGTTGTCGAAATGCTGGGCGATCTTGGGCAACTCGGCCGTCCACTCGGCGGCATCCACCCGCAATACCCCTTCGAGTTGCTCCGGCGACAACCCCAATCCGTCGAGATCGAGTGCACCTGGGGCGGGCACAAATCCAATCGGGGACTCCACCGCCTCACCGGTACCGTTGACCCGCTCGATGATCCACTTCAACACCCGGCTGTTCTCCCCATACCCCGGCCAGAGGAACTTGCCGTTGGCGTCTTTGCGGAACCAATTGACGTAAAAGATCTTGGGGAGATTGCCAGCATCAGTGGCGTTGCCGATGTCCAACCAGTGGCTGACATAGTCGGCCATGTTGTAGCCACAGAACGGCAGCATGGCAAACGGATCGAAGCGCAAATTGCCAACCGCACCGGCTGCTGCTGCGGTGGTCTCCGACGCCACCGTGGCTCCCATGAACACGCCATGTTCCCAACTACGCGCTTCGGTCACGAGTGGAACGGTGGATGCGCGCCGACCGCCAAAGAGGATGGCAGAGATGGGCACACCGGCAGGGTCCTGCCACTCCGGGGCGATGGACGGGCACTGTTCGGCAGGGACGGTGAAGCGGGCATTGGGATGCGCCGCCGGTGTGTCAGTTTCGGGCGTCCACAAGTTACCTTTCCAGTCGGTGAGGCGAGGAGGGGCTTCGGCCGTCATCCCTTCCCACCACACGTCACCGTCGGGCGTCAGAGCCACATTGGTGAACACCGAATTGGCATAGAGCGAGGCGATGGCATTGGGGTTGGTGTCCTCGCCGGTGCCGGGGGCCACGCCGAAGAAACCCGCCTCGGGGTTGATGGCATACAGCCGCCCGTCGGCGCCGAACTTCATCCAGCAGATGTCGTCGCCCACTGTTTCCACCTTCCATCCGGGGATGGTGGGAATCAACATGGCCAGGTTGGTTTTGCCACAGGCGCTCGGAAACGCCGCCGCCACGTACTGCTTCTCACCACCGGGAGGAGTGAGTCCGAGGATCAACATGTGCTCGGCCATCCACCCGTCATCGCGGGCCATGGCCGAGGCAATGCGTAGTGCAAAGCATTTCTTGCCCAACAACGCATTGCCGCCGTACCCAGATCCGAAGCTCCAGATTTCACGAGTTTCAGGAAAATGCACGATGTACTTGTTGTCGGCATTGCAGGGCCACTTCACATCGGTGGCACCGTCAATGAGCGGAGAACCCACCGAATGAAGCGCCGGCACGAAGTCCCCGTCGCCCAACACGTCGAGCACCTTCTGACCCATACGGGTCATGATCCGCATGGACACAGCCACATACGCCGAGTCGGTGATCTCCACGCCGATGTGGGCAATAGGAGACCCCAACGGACCCATGGAGAATGGCACCACATACATGGTGCGGCCCCGCATGGACCCGGTGAACAGCCCGGTGAGCAACGTGCGCATCTCGGTGGGGTCGCGCCAGTTGTTGGTGGGCCCGGCGTCGTCGGCGCTGGCCGAGCAAATGAACGTGCGATCTTCCACTCGCGCCACATCGCCGGGGTCGCTGGTGGCCAGATAGGAGTTCGGCCGTTTGGCCTCGTCCAGTTTGGTGAACGTCTTGTTGGCTACCAGCAACTGGCACAGCCGCTGGTATTCCTCGGCCGAACCGGTGCACCATTCGACGCGATCAGGCTGCGTGAGGGCCGCTACTTCAGCCACCCAATCGAGCAGCTTGCGATTCGAGGTGGGGACCACCAGCGTGTCGGTCGACGTCATGAGCGCACTCCTTTGTGCCGGGACACGTGGCCCCGTTTCGCTACTCCGAGAAATCCGGGGTGCCCATGTCGATCTCGCTACCAATCCTGATGGATGTGGCGAGACCGTCCGCAGTGATGTCGAACACCACCCGCTGGCCTTGGCGCAGCAGGCGGAAGATCGACCCGACGAGGGCGTCATCGGCCAAGTCGTATTCATTGCGGGCAGGATTGTCGCGCAGGATGACGCCCTGGCGGGTGGCTGGGTCGTAAGACTTGACGACGCCCTGCATGGAGACCTCCGGAATTGAACAGGTAGCGGACCAGCATCTGACTGGGCCACTACCAGTGTCCATTGTGGACGGATATGCGCCGCAGTATCAATTCGAGAGCTACTGAACGGCCCCGTCATCTCTCATGACGATACCGCTAGCGGTTTCGGTCATGGCGTGGATCTTGGGTCAGGCGGGTTTAGGCCTTCACGATCTTGTTGGACTTCAGGCAGCCAGTGCAGACGTGAACGCGACGGGGTGAGCCGTTGACGATGGCCCGGACCCGCTGGATGTTGGGACTCCACCGCC
>JANYHQ010000198.1 GCA_025358985.1 Acidimicrobiales bacterium | reverse complement strand
CCAACGAAACCTTCGTCCGATCGACCCAACCTGTACGTCCATTTGGGCGAATCGGCAATTCAACGAGTAACCGGTCGGGAGTGTTGCCGACGGCCACCACTACCAACGGGCGCTGCGCGTTTCGTTGCAACGTAACAACGGCATCGGTTGTATGCGCCGTGTCGTACACGGCCAGCGATTTCTCGCCCGCTAGCAGGGCGGCGACCACCGTCTTTCCCGGCTCGTATGGCGAATAGGCGGGCTCCATTGTGGCCGCCGCGATAACCGATTCGGGTGTGTCGATGATTTGGGAGCTGAAGGACGGCACTGGTCCACCCGACGCCGCCACGGTCGGGGTCACCACCCCAATCGGGGGATGCGTAGCGTCGGTGGCCGATTTGTTTGCTGCACCCCCGCAGCCAGCGAGAGCCAGCAAGAATGTGAGAAGCGATGCGCCTGCTGTCGACCGGATAAGATTCATGGCCTTACCATAAAGTTGTTGGTGCGGCTCTGTGGGCGCCGCCGCCGATGCTTGTTCATGGCACGATCGAGACTGTCCTTCGTCGCAGGTGCGAGTTCACCTCCAGTATCGGCCAGCACAGGCCAGGTACCGCCTTGAGCGCGCTCAAAGGCCTGCACTGCCCTGACGTCGTCTTGGTTGACAACCGACACCACATTGACATCGGCCTTCGGGCGGTGTTCCGCCATGAAGCGCACGATCTGCGGCTGCTCCTTTCGACACGGACCGCACCATGTGGCGAAGAATGTGACCACTGTCCATTTTCCCCGCAACAGTTCGAATGGTCTTGAGGACATGACGTCGCGGTCGGCGACGGGCGGTGCGTTGCGTCCGACCAAGACTGACGCAGGGAGGGTTAGCGATCCCGCCCAGTTGGCCGTTAGGCGGTAAGCGGCGATGATCTCCAACGAGACGCCGATCGCTCCCCACAACCACCGTCGGATGGATCGCAGCCGTCGGACAACCACCGAGGGGGTGGGGTGCTTCAACGCTCGGCGCCGTTCATCGCCGAAATCCTTGTTGCATTGAACGGTTGCTTTTGCGGCGAAACGGTTGTCCCCTACTCGGCCCAGGTCGGCACCGGGTCGTGACCGCCAACGCAGTACCTGCTGTAGCTTTCGCGTCACGACTGCAGCGTTCTTATTGGGTATCGCTGATCTGGGCGTGGTCCGACGCATCGAGGTGACGCTCGTCAAGCTTCGCTTCACCACTCCAGTGGCCGCCTCGGCGCTGATCTTGCTCACATCGAACTTCACGGGCTGTGCTGTGCAATTTCACCACTCCGTCGGCTTGCGCTACGAGCATCGCCGCCTCCTCCTGCTGGCCTGCGGCGGGCTCGACCTCATCACGTTCGCGGGGCCGGGCCATTCGACGAGCATTCAGTGCCCTCAGCAACCACACGAGCGGAATGATGAACGCCGCCACGACTGATTCGCGTTGCACACGCGAAGCGCCGATCGCAGGAAGCCAGAAACCTGCAACGGCGCGCACAACGGCCAGCGACGTCAAGCCGCTGAACACCACCGTTGGTGCGTGCAGTACCCAGAAGCGGTACAGCACGACACCGATGATCGACAACACTGCGGCGACCGCCAACCCGACCGGGAACACCCGGCTCTCGAGACCGTGCGGTCGAAGACCGATCGGCGACGTTGGGCCGAGGCATCCATCGCGGACCAGGCAAGTCCCTTCGAACAATGAATAAGCCCACAGACCGAACGGTGTGATGGCTGCGAAGACAGACCACACGTCAGGGCGTTCGCCACGCCACCGCCACGCAGCCCAGCCCAACCCGGCAGCCAGCCCCGCCCAGAACTCCATACCGCTACGGATCAGGCCTAGGTCACGCAGTCGCAGAGATTCTCCGAAATTCTCAGCCGCCATGGCGGCCAGTCGGGCCACGACAAACCCGACGATGACGGGGCCAAAAACCAGGTCGGTTAGTCGGTGCCGGTCAACCACACTCGAAGTGACGAATCGGGTGATCAGTGTCATCCAGACCAGAATGATCAATAGGGTGCCCAGAAGCCCCGGATCGATCATTTTTGCAGCGCCTCTGCCAACTGCGCAGCCAAGCGTTGGTCCGACACTCCGCCGGAGATTGAGGCGCGTAGCCGCCCGTCGGAGCCGAACACGACCGTGGTCGGCAATCCGCTTACTCCAAGAAACGGGGCGATGCGGTTGCCGACATCAACGACGTTCGCGTAGTCCATCTTGTATCGGCGAATGAAAGCGCCAGCAGCGCTCGGGGAGTCGCGCGACACAACACCGATGAACACGACTCGGTCAGCGTAGGCACGCGATGCCCGTGCCAGCAAGGGGGCCTCGGCCCGACACGGCGGGCACCAGGACGCCCAGACATTGATGACCACCGGGCGCCCCCGCAATCCGGAGATCATCGCCTTGAATTGATCAAGGTCAGCGAACGGCAACGTCCCAGCCTTCGGTAAAGGCAAGGTTGGGCCGGCAATCACCAGGTTCGGCCGAGACACCAACCCGGCCCCGCACCCCGACGACGCCAACACCAAGACCGACCCAATCGCCAGGCGCCAAAGTGCACGGTGCGAACATTCCATCTTCATCTACGACGAACTGTAGCAATGGAGTTCTTCGCCCGTGAACCTCCATACCAAGACCGAGGATCGATCAGACGCATCGAGCGGTACTGCGACGACCACATTGCATCCAGCAGCGTCCAACCCCACCAGTTCCCCGAGCTCACGCAACGTTGCTGGCGTGGAAGCCACAGTCCGAGGTCCAACCCACGCAACCACATAGCGGTCCACCAAGAAGGTGATCATGCCGCCCGCAATCGACGCCGAGGTCAACCACAGCGCGCCTTCTGCGCTGAAGCGAACGGTGCTCAGCACAGTGTCGC
>JANYHQ010000126.1 GCA_025358985.1 Acidimicrobiales bacterium | reverse complement strand
GTCGATCCTGGAATCGGGAGGTACGCGTTTGCCCTGTGCGCGCTGGCGGGTGGCTCGTTGGCCCTGGGCCTGCTCCCCGGTTTCGGGGCCCTCCTGACGTTTCACATCGGCGTCGACGTCATGCTTGGGCTCTACACCGCCGCCCTGCTGCGTCGTAAGGCTGCGCCAGCACCGCTGGCCATGCGCCACGGGGCATCGGTGACCCGATTCGCTGATGGGCCCGAGCGTCGCTACGACCTCGGCACCGGCTACGCCCTCGCCTCCGGCGAATAGCAGGGTCGCTGCTAAGGTTCTTCTCGGCCTTCGGGTCATTCCTGGGGGCGTAGCTCAGTTGGCAGAGCGCTTCGGTCGCATCGAAGAGGTCGTGGGTTCGATTCCCATCGCCTCCACCAGGGTGGCGTCTTTTTATTGGCTATCCGGGTTCGCGACGTCGACGATGACGGGCTGGTGTCGACGTGTCGCTGTTCGAAAAGGCAGAATCGCCCAAAGAACTGGATCGCCGTGCCAAGGTGGGTCTAAGCACCATTTTCGCCGTGTAGTTGAACGCAATGGAGATCACTGGTTGGCTACGATGGCGGCGCCCACAATGCCCGCTTCGTTGGTCAATTGAGCAGGCACCAATCGGGTGCGAGTCGTGAGCAGCGGTAGGAACTTCTCGGACTTCTCGCTGACCCCGCCCCCGACGATGATGAGGTCGGGCCACAGCATGGATTCCACGTGGTCGAGGTAGTGATTGACCCGTTTGGCCCACTGCTTCCACGACCAATCGTTGCGATCCTTGGCATTGGCGGACGCCTCCCACTCGCCGTCCTTGCCATCTACGAGCATGTGGCCGAACTCCACTCCTGGCATCGATACACCTCGATAGGCAAGGCCACTGCCGATACCAGTACCAAAGGTGAGCATCAACACCATGCCCTCCTCGCCTTGTCCGGCCCCGTAACGCATCTCGGCCATCACTGCGGCTTGGGCATCGTTGATGACATTGAACGGACGTCCGATGCCCTGTTCGAGGAACTCGTCGGCGTTGAGATTGAGCCAGTTCTTGTCCATGTTGGCGGCCGTACGGGTGACGCCGGCGGTGACCACGCCGGGAAAGGTGACCCCGATAGGTCCCACGGTGTCGAAGGAATCCACCACTTGGCGAACCACCTCCAACACCGCAGCCGGGGTGGGCGGTGATGGGGTGGGGATACGGACCCGGTCGGCCAACAGTGCCCCGGTATTGAGGTCCACCGGCGCCCCCTTGATGCCGGATCCGCCGATGTCCACGCCCAGAACGGCCGGTTTGCGGGAGCGACTGGAAGCAGCGGCAGCGGTCATGAGCGAAGTGTGCCACGCGCAACCCAAATGCCACGCCAGCCTGTTCTATTCGTTCTTGTCGCAGAATTCGTGGTGGGCGACGTATTCTTGCTACGAGTTGGGCCGGTCGCAAAATTCGGGGGTGGTGAGTTGGTCGGTACCATGGCCAAGGTGCCCCTGGACCCACATGATGGTCACTCGATCCTCGATGCCTACGTCAAGATGCGGATGTCGCTGACCCCGGTTGAGGTGGTGGTGTGGTTCACCGGAAGTGTGTACGCATACGTTGATGGAGACACCCACCACATGTTTGAGGTGGAGGGTTACAACATCGGCCGCAGCGTGCGGGTGAGCAACGGATTCGATCTGCTGGCGCGTGAGGTGTTGCTCTATTGCGATCCACACACCAACGCCACGTTGCATGAGTTCCAGAACCCGTTCACCGGTCGACTCAACCAGGTGTTGCATCGATGGATCGATCCGCTCAACGTTCAGTTGCGTATCGATGACACGGCATCGATACCCCAGGTATTCATCGCCGGCACTCATGTTCATATGTGCACAGATGTAGTTGAGAACAGTCCCAATCCACTATCGCCCCGGCGATGGCCGGTTGAGTCCGGGGGCCACCACTACCGGCATACAGAGCTCACTCGTTTCATCGCCACGGTGGCCGACGTCGACGATGCCAGTGATTCTGCACCGACTCAAGTGAGTGTGGTCCGGGTCGGGCCGTGGTTGCCGTGGATGGGCATGGGAAATGCACCCGGCCACCTCATCTATCGCGTGGGTGGCTGCCAAGTTGATAGCTATCAGTCGTTGCCGTCGCAATTGCGCATCGAGGTGGAGAACGGGCATCCAGAGTTCATGTTTGCGCCCGCATCGTTGAGTGGTCCGAACGAGACGGAGTGGACGATGTATTCGAAACTTCGCCGGCCGATGATCGACCGTAGGGAGTAGGGAGGCCGGGCGAGCACTGAAGCGAAGCGGCGGAGCGCAGCCCCAGTGTTACGACCGATGAACCAGTAGTGGACCATCGAGGCGCTCGCCGTTCCGTAGGCTGATGGCCATGTCCCCCAGTGCACCGCCTTCCCTCCCGCTCGTTGATCTCCACGAGTGGGTGTCGTTCGAAGATCCGGAGGACGCCCGTACCTGGACATTCGACCTGACGTTCATGACCAGTAACTACTCATGCATCTTCGGCCGGGGCTGTAAGGGTGTGCTCACCGAGGACACCACCGAATGGTCGCAGGGCTGCTGTAGCTATGGAGCGCACTTGGTGGACGATGCGGACTTTGCCAACCTCAAACGCCGGGCTGCTCGGCTCACGGCTGAACAGTGGCAGTTCAAACCAGCACCCGATGCCCGCAATGTGAAGCTCACCAAGAAAAGCGATGAAGGGGTGCGGGTCACCAAACTGGTGGACGATGCATGCATCTTCCTCAACCGTCCCGAGTTTGCTGGTGGTGCCGGATGTGCCTTGCATCGCGCCGCACTGGATGCCGGCGAACGCCCCCTCGATTGGAAGCCCGAGGTGTGTTGGCAGGTGCCGTTACGGCGGGACGACACCACCGATGTCAACGGCCACGTCACCACCACATTGCGCGAATGGAAGCGCCGTGACTGGGGCGAAGGAGGCGCCGAGTTTCACTGGTGGTGCACCGAGTCCGCCGATGCGTTCGTGGACGCCAAACCGGTCTATGTCACGCTGCGCGACGAGATTGTGGAGATGACCAGCGCCGCGGCGTACGCACTGTTGACCACCCATCTGGCCGAACGGCGCAAGGCCAAGGTCACGTTCTTGCCCCACCCTGCTGTGCGTCGGGCTGGGCAGCCCTGACCTCGATGGCCAGTTTGGCTGGCGCCACCTGGAGGTAGGCCTCGGTGATGATGACCGCCAGTTCGTCACGATCAATGGCGAGCGCTAGTCGTACTCCGATCCAGCCCCTGCCACCGACGTAGGGCGGTACGAAGAATCGATCCGGTTCGTCATCGACCAGTTCCGCTTGAGCCCCGAGCGGAGCTGCGCACCAGATCCCCACGATTGCGTCACCGTGGTGATTGTCGACGAACGTCACAAACGTCTTCTTCCCCCTGATGAAAAACGTGGGCGACCCATGGGATAGCCGTTCGGTGACTTCGGGCAAAGCCATTGCTAGTGACCGGACCACGTCAAGCGGATCGAACCGTTTCGCCACGTCGCCAAAGGTAGCGGGCGGTCGCTGCGAGAGGGGGACGACCTGCCGTGGACGTGGAACCATGAGAGTTATGGAACTCACGGGCCGCCATATTGTGTTGGAGCCGTTGCGCAGCGACCATGCGGCGGCGCTGGCGGAGGCGGCTGCTGAGGCTCGGGAAACCTACGCATGGGCACCGGTACCGCGTACCTTGCAAGACGCTGAAGTGTTCGTGGCCTCTCGACTGGCGTTGCGAGACGCGGGGACGTGGTTCAGCTACGCCACTCGCCGCTTGAGCGACAACACGGTGGTGGGATCTACCTCGTTTCTCAACATCGAACGGTGGGACTGGCCCTCATCCACCGAAAATCCGGACTCGGTGGAGATCGGTAGTACGTGGTTGGCGGCGTCGGCGCAGCGGTCCGTGGTCAACACCGAAGCGAAATTCCTTATGCTCCAGCACGCGTTTGACACGTGGGGGGTTCAGCGGGTCCAGATCAAGACCGATGCCCGCAACATACGGAGCCGGGCCGCCATCGAACGCTTGGGAGCCACCCTGGAAGGGGTGTTGCGCAATTATCAAGCAGCTCAGGGCGACATTGGGTTGGGCGGGGTACGTGACACCGCCATGTATTCCATCACGCGCACAGAGTGGCCAGAAGTACGGGCTAGCTTGCGTGCTCGGATTGTCTAGGCAGAAATTGTGGGTGTATTTGCCCGAAATCGGGCAAATAGGTTGATGTAGGGATGGTGTATGTGGGAGGGTTCTCACCAATGGTGATCGCCCTCAACGACGATCTCCGTGAACTCGTGGACCAGTTGGAGCGCACCACCCAACTTCCCAGAGGCCTGCTGGCCCGCCTGGTGGGTGATGTACTCGGGCACTACGACGAGGGCGTCGATGCGTTCGTACGTCGGCGTCACGCAGAACTTCAGGTCGAACGTATGTCCAACCCCGTCATTTGGGACCAACTCAGCTCCGAGATTGCGCTTCGACGATTCAGCGCCGATGCCCTGAGCCCACGGCAGTTGCGTCGCATCGTCTACGGCTGATCGTCCCCCTGTACTCATGCCCTCACGAGGGCCGAACCATCAAGGAACATCTCATGTGCGGAATCGTCGGATACATCGGCCCCAAGGACTGCGTTCCCATCCTCCTCGAGGGTCTGGCCCGAGTGGAGTACCGCGGCTACGACTCCACCGGTATCGCCATTGTCAGCAGCGGCACCATCAAGGTGCACAAGAAAAAGGGCAAGCTGCGCGAAATGGAGGCCACGCTGCCCAAGCGACTGTTCGCCAAGATTGGCATCGGCCACACCCGTTGGGCTACCCACGGTGAGCCGTCTGATGCCAACGCTCATCCGCATCTGGACACCTCCGGTCATCTCGCCCTCATTCATAACGGCATCATCGAGAACGCCACCGAGTTACGTGCGTCGCTCGAAGCCCAGGGCATCGTGTTCCGCAGCGAAACCGATACCGAGGTATTGGTCCATCTGCTGTCACTGGCCGAGCCCGGTGATTTGGAGGATCGACTGCGCGCAGTACTCGCACTGGTGGTTGGTACCTACGGAATTGCCGTGATCGATGCCAATCAACCAGACCGGATCGTGGTGGCCCGCAACGGTTCTCCGGTGATCATTGGTATTGGTGACAAAGAGATGTTCGTGGCCTCGGACGTGTCGGCCATCGTGCGCCACACCCAACAGGTGATCCATCTCGAAGACGGGGAGATGGCGGTAGTGCAGGCCGGCGGCTACCGCACCATGGCCGTTGACCCCAGCGCCGGTGGAGTGGTGAGTGATCCCAGCGCCCGGATGATCACCATCAACTGGAGCGTGGGCGCCCTCGACAAGGGACCGTATGCGCACTTTCTACAGAAGGAAATCCATGAGCAGCCCGCCGCCGTAGAGCGAGCGTTGCGTGGTCGTATCGATGATCGCCACGCCACCGCCCATCTCGGCGGTGTCACGTTGAGCGCCCGCGAGGTGCTCGACATCCGCCGTATCAAGGTGCTCGGGTGCGGAAGTGCCTATTACGCCGGGATGCTCGGTGCCGGGATGCTGGAGTCCATGACGCGCATCCCGTCCGATGCCGAATCGGCGAGTGAGTTCCGCTATCGCAACCCGGTCATCGAGCGTGACGTGCTGTACATCGCCGTCAGTCAGTCAGGCGAAACCATCGATACGTTGATGGCGGTCCAAGAGGTGAAGCGTAAGGGCGGGCGGGTGCTGGGTATCGTCAATGTGGTGGGATCCACCATTGCCCGTGAGTGCGACGGCATCTATCTCCACGCTGGCCCTGAGGTGTCGGTGGCCTCCACCAAGGTGTTTACGTCTACGGCCGTAGCGTTCGCGTTACTGGGCTTGTACTTGGGCCGTATCCGTGATCTTGGCCCCGCTGACGGCAAGCGCATCATCGAGGGCTTGAAGGCACTGCCGGGCAAGCTGGAAGAAGCGTTGGCCACCGAAGAACAGATGGCCCAAATTGCCAAGAAGTATGCGCACACATCATCAATGTTTTATATCGGCCGCGGTCTCGGCTATCCCATTGCCCTCGAAGGCGCCCAAAAGCTGAAAGAGGTGAGCTATGTGCATGCCGAGGCCTATCAAGCGTCGGAACTCAAGCATGGGCCTATCGCCTTGGTCAGCCCCGATTTTCCTACCGTGGTGGTGCTGCCCGACGATCACTTGGCCGAGAAGAACATCAGCTCCATCCAACAGGTCCGCGCCCGCAAGGGACCGGTGATTGCCGTGGTGCAAAAGGCCATTACCGAAGGTTTGGCCGATGATTTGGTACTGGTTCCCAAGAGTGAACCCGAACTCGACCCCATCATCTTGAACCTGCCGTTGCAGTTGTTGGCCTATCACGCCGCTTTGGAATTGGGCCGCGATGTGGATCAACCTCGCAACCTGGCCAAAAGCGTCACCGTGGAGTAACTGCCCTCCCTTCCTCCTCTGGCGCGCCGCCGGGTGGCGGACCACTACCGTTGTAAACAACTCGTCTGGAGGCGCGCATGGCAATACGACTTCTGGTTACCGGTGGGGCCGGGTTCATCGGCTCCAACTTTGTTCACCACACGCTGGCCATGGACGCTGGGCACACCGTCACCGTCCTGGACGCACTCACCTATGCAGGCAGTGTGTCCAACCTCGCCCCGGTGGCA
Organism: Acidimicrobiales bacterium; assembly: GCA_025358985.1. Taxonomy (GTDB): domain Bacteria; phylum Actinomycetota; class Acidimicrobiia; order Acidimicrobiales; family JANYDT01; genus JANYHQ01. Next base: position 2,243 of record JANYHQ010000126.1, on the reverse strand, counting down.
GACCGCATCACCTTTGTGCACGGAAACATCACCGATGCTGCACTGGTTGACCAATTGGTGGGTGAACACGATGTGGTGGTGCACTTTGCCGCCGAGTCCCACAACGACAACTCGCTGTCCAACCCGCGTCCGTTCGTTGACACCAACATCATAGGTACCTATACCATTCTGGAAGCAGTGCGACGCCATGGCAATCGTTTGCACCACATCTCCACGGATGAGGTGTTCGGCGATCTGGAACTCGATGATCCGGCCAAGTTCACCAGCCGAACCCCGTACAACCCGTCGAGTCCCTATTCGTCCACCAAGGCGGGCTCCGACCTGCTGGTGCGGGCCTGGGTGCGGTCATTTGGGCTGCAGGCCACCATCTCCAACTGCTCCAACAACTACGGCCCATATCAGCACGTGGAGAAGTTCCTGCCTCGCCAAATCACCAACATCATCGACGGGGTCATGCCAAAGCTCTACGGCAGTGGCCAGAACGTGCGCGACTGGATTCACGTCGATGACCACAACGCCGCCGTACACAACATCATCGACAAGGGTCGCACCGGCGAGACCTATCTCATCGGAGCGGATGGAGAAACCGACAACAAATCGGCCCTTGAGATGCTGCTGCAACTCATGGGCAAACCTGCAGATTGGTACGAGCACGTATCAGATCGTCCCGGCCACGACCTGCGTTACGCCATCGACTCCAGTGATCTGCGTGCCGAGCTGGGATGGACTCCGCAGTACACCAGCTTCGAGCATGGGTTGGCCCAAACGGTGGAGTGGTACCGGGCCAACGAGGCGTGGTGGCGGCCGCAAAAAGATGCCACGGAGGCGCGGTACAAGACGTTGGGCCGTTGAGGATTCGCCTGTCAGCTCGGGCTGCACTCTTCCTGTCGCTGTGCGGTGTCAGCGCGTACTGCACCACGTTGTTCGTAGTGCGCTACTGGCGCACTGATGTGGTGCGCTTCGGGTTCCTCCCCTGGAACTTGTTTCTGGCTTGGGTCCCATTTATATGCGCGCTTGTCATAGGCGCGCTGAGTGAACGTCGGCACTCCTGGCCGTTGACGGTACCGCTCGGTGTGGTGTGGCTGCTGTTTTTACCGAATGCCCCTTACTTGCTCACCGATCTGGTCCATTTGGGACCCGTCCGAGAGGCGCCATTTTGGTTCGACGTATTGCTGCTGGCCTCGTTTGCGGTCAATGGCCTGCTGTTGGGATTTGCGGCGTTGGCCATGGTGCAGCAGGTGGTTGTCCGTCGATTCGGTTCGCGATGGGGTTGGGCGCTGGCGTTCGGCGCTCTTGGTCTGTGCGGATACGGCATCTACCTGGGACGGTTTCTGCGGTGGAACTCCTGGGATGCCCTTGATTCTCCGGGGATGCTGGTGCGCCAGGTGAGCACCCTCACGGACCCGCTGTCACAACCCACTGCGGTGGTGGTGTCACTACTGTTCGGATCATTGTTGATGCTCTGCTACTTGGTGACCCTCACCACTGCCCGAGTACTCGACGAGCGCTGACCCACTGACTCCGATCCTGGGTCAGCCTTTGGTCATGATGGGGGGCGATTTGATGGTGGGAGTGCCCAAGGGTGTCCAGCCTTTGCCATTCCAGTACGCCCCACTCACCACCGGGGTCCCGTCGGACACTCGGACCTCGTAGCCCCTCACCAACACCCGACGACTTCCCTTGTCGTCTTCTTGGTACTGGGCCTGTACGTACCCTGTACCCTCGTTGCTGGCCGCCTTCCATCCGCTATGCGCACCTACGGCCAGATCGGCCATCCCCCCGACCGCTGACATTTGCGCAGCGGGGGTCAGCGCTTCGTCCTGTTTCTCCGGCAGCGACGCGCCCGATGGGGCGGAGCGCTTCACCGTCTTGGGTACGACGTACGGTTGGCCGTTCGGGGCCACTCGCAGTGCCCGGCCCAGTTCCGTGGCGCTCACCGACGCCCCATTTACCGGAGCCCAGCCAGCGGTGGCGGCAATGGCTCCTGCGGTGCGATACACGGCGGAATTCTTGGGTGTCACCGGCGCCTCGCTATACAACACGGTACGCCACGTTCGCCCAGTGTCGTCGATGGACCCCATTGCAATGTCGCCCCCCTCGCTGGGCATCCACTGCGTTGATTCCGAAGCTGAGCCGGCGCCGCCCGGGACAATCACGGGATAAGTACGTCCATCAGGCCCCAGAATGGATTCGCCTGCCGTGTGGCCGTCGTTGCACCCTCGTCCGTAGCCAGCGGTGTCAAA
>JANYHQ010000122.1 GCA_025358985.1 Acidimicrobiales bacterium | reverse complement strand
CGCCAAGAGGTCGGCATGGCGGGTCATGGCCCCGATCCGGACCTCGCTGCCGTCAGTCCCGGCTTCGATCCGGATATAGGACAGGCCGTCCACCAGCGGGTTGATGTCGATGAGATGTTCAGGGGCGGCCAGGCGCAGCTTCATCATGGGCAGCAAGCTGTGTCCACCGGCTACCAGGCGGGCCTCCGGGCCCAGTCGCTCCAACAGCGCAATGGCATGGTCGACACTGGTGGCACGCTCGTATTCGAACGGTCGTGGAGTCTGCATGGATCCCCTCGTTCCCCGGGAAGCGTTTCCTCCCCAAGCCGCAGTATGCGACGGAAGTCACGCTGGGAGAAGAGCGCCCTAAGCAAAACCTTAGGAAGATACGCTCCAGTTTCGTGACCCTCACCCAGCTCAAGGTGTTCGTCCTGGTGACGCGGCTGGGGTCGGTGAAGGCGGCGGCCGCCACCCTCGGCGTGAGTGAGCCCGCCGTGTCGCAGGCGCTGGCTGCCCTGCGCCAACATCTGGGGGATCCCCTCATCGTGCGAGCCGGGTCGGCCATGCAACTCACTCCCGCCGGGCAGCGGGTGGTGGGCATTGCGTCGCAGATGGTGAGCCTGGCGGTGGACGCAGAGCAGGCCGCCCGGGCCAGCACCAATGCCCCGGAGTTGTTGCGGGTGGTGGCGTCGAGCTCCATTGCCGACTCCATCGGACCCACGGTGCTGCACAGCTTTACCACCAAGATTGCCAATGTGGAGATCAATCTGGGGGTGGCCACCGCCCAGCAGATGACTGCACTGCTGCACGAGCGCCTAGCCGACGTGGCTCTTGGCCCGTTGCCGCTGTCTGACACTCGTGGCCTCGCCATCCAACCGTTGTTCAGATGGCGGATGGTGATCGTGGCCGACGCCACCCATCGTCACGCTCAGTATCCGGAGGGGCACGAGATCGTAATCGCCGATCTTGCTCACGAACACTGGCTGACAGACCCGTCTGGTCGTGATCCGGCATCGGCAATAGCCAAAATGCTTCATCGATTGCATGTGCCCGACGATGCCATCAGCGTGTTCGCCAATCAGGACGCGGCGTTGGCGGCGGCGGCTCGGGGCGAAGGGCTGGTTCCGGCCATCGAGCATCTGCTGGTGGCGGATCTGGCTGCCCGCGGGCTCATCCGGTTGGCGGTCCGAGGGATGCCGATCGAGGACATGTGGCAGGCCATGACGTTGTCGGCGGATCGCCGGTCGGAGATGTCAGCTCGCCTACTGCGTTTCCTGGCCAGCCCCGATGCCCTGATGGAGATGCATCGGACCGGTTCGGGTGTCCCTGCCAACCGATTCCGGCCGCCCGTCTACGTCACGATCTGGAGCTGAGGACCTGCCGGCTGGCTTCCCACTCGGCTTCGGCCACGCCCAGGGGAGTCGATGGCGGGCCTTCGGTCCATGGCCACAGTTCCTCGGAAATAGCTCGCCAATTGGCAGTGGCATCGAGGGCGGCGAGCACCGCGTTGAGCCCCCACTGGATGCGGTTCAGCACCACGAACTCGGGCGGAAGGTTGAACCACTTCATCATCTCGGTATGTTCACCAGCGAGATCGAACGTCCGCTTCAATGCTTCGCGCGCATACTGACGCGTATACGTGAACGGTTTGCTCTCCAGCACCGGGTGATAGAAGTAGCCGAAATAGTCCATGATTTGTTCAGTGCTGTACGGCGCACCGGGCAGCAGAAGCCCTGCGGCCTCCACGGTCGTTCTATACAGGTCAGGGTCGCGGTCGGTGACCTGATAGCGGATCATTTTCCAGAACGTGTTCATGTTGGCATCGCTGAACTGCTTCACCAGTCCGTAATCGAGGAACACCACCCGTATGCCCAGTGGGCCACCGCGCTCGAACAGGTAGTTGCCGGGATGAGGGTCACCATTGAACAGGTGGGTGCGGTTGAAGCTACGGAACACGAAGCGGTAAATGGTTTCGCCGGCCAGATTGCGCTCCGCTTCAGACCAGGACGCGGTGTCCGCGAACCGCACTCCCTCAGACAAATCAGTGGTGAGTACTCGACCGGTGGACAGGTCGTGATGCACCGCTGGCACCACGATGGTGGGGTGCCCTGCGTACAGGTCGGCGAATTGCTGCTGGCGCTTGGCTTCCAGTGTGTAGTCGAGCTCCTCGCCCACCCGAGCCCTCAATTCCTCAACAAATGGACCCGTTTCCAATCCCTTGAACAGCACACCCAACATCTGGGTGAGAAACGCCGTATTGGCCAGATCAGCCGAGATGGCTTTCTCCACACCGGGATATTGCACTTTGACGGCAACGTAGCGCCCGTCGTGGCGGCGAGCCCGGTGCACCTGACCAATGGAAGCGGCGGCCAACGGCATCGGATCCCATTCGGCGAAGATCTGCAGTGGTGGGCCACCCAGTTCTCGTTCCACTACCCCGGCGGCGAGTTCAGCGCTCATGGGAGGAGCGTCTGATTGCAGTTGCGCTAGTTGTTCGCGCAGTTGCTCGGGGATGCCGTCATTGAGGAAACTGGCCATCTGGCCCAGCTTCATCAGCACACCCTTCATGTTGCCAAGGGCCTCGGTGACCTGCTCGGCGCTGCGCAATTCGAACGCCGCGTCGAGTTCCACCTTCCGCTCATCCGAAGCCAACGCCCGCTTGGCTTGATGAGCCACATAAGCGGTGCCGGTGGATGCACCGAGGGAGACCAGCGATCCGGTGCGGGCCAAGCGCGAGGTGCCGACCACCACGGGCGAATGCTCGACTGCGGCTTCCACGGATCGAGCAGGAGCAAAGAGCCGCCCCTGCTGGATCCAGCGACCGATGACGGCAGTGAGCGTGGCCACACCCAGGAGTTGCGTGAAACGCGAGTTCATGATGGCCCCAGGCTAGGCAACGATCGTACGTAGTCCGGTGCCTAGGCGGAGAAGTGCTTCATGAGGCCTGCGAACTCATCACTGGGGCCGCGGGGAACGGTGTAACCCGTTTCGTCACGGATTTCCTCGAAGTGATCGCGCACGTCCTCCAGCGAGAGGGCGGGGTTGTAATAGCCCTCGGTGAGCCCGATGAACATGCGGGCGATACGACCCCCGGCGGCGGAATAGATCTCGCCCGTCACCGGGCAGTCCTCGTGGACCAACCAGGCCACGATGGGGGCCACCAGCTTGGGGTCCAACTTGTCGGCCATGGCACCCAGCAATTCTTCGGTCATACGGGTTTTGGCGACCGGGGCCAGCGCATTGACCTTGATGTTGCTCTTGGTGCCTTCTGCCGCCAGCACCCGAGTGAATCCCACCAGGCCCATCTTGGCGGCGCCGTAGTTGGCCTGACCGAAGTTGCCCAGGATGCCCGAACTGGAGGCCGTGTTCACCACTCGCCCGTATTTGGCGTCACGCATGTGGATCCACGCCGGACGAGTGACGTTGTACGCGCCGGTGAGATGTACGTCGATCACGGCCTGCCACAACTCTGGGGTCATGTTGTGGAAGGTCTTGTCGCGCAGGATGCCGGCGTTGTTGATGAGGATGTCGATCCTGCCGAAGTTGTCCATGGCCGTTTTCACGATGGCTTCGCCGCCCTCGGTGGTGGCCACCGAGTTACCGTCGACCACGGCCACACCACCGAGATCGGTGATCTCCTTGACCACCGTGGCGGCAGGACCCAGGTTGCCCTCAGCGGTGCCGTCGATGGAGCCACCGAGGTCATTGACCACGATCTGAGCTCCGCGTGAGGCCAACAGCAGTGCATGCTCGCGGCCGAGACCACCTCCGGCGCCGGTGATGACAGCAACTCGGTTCTCGTACGACAGGTCGGCCATGGTGTGCTCCCGGGACAGGTGATGCGGACCTGCGCAAGTTAGTCGGAGAATGTTCTCAAGCCCACCACTGCGACGGACGATGAAGCCGTGTGAACATAGCTGGGACGCGCGAATCGGCGGAAATACCTGCGCAACTCTCTCATCAGTCGATCAACGTGGTGTCGCCCAAATGGGCAAGCGATGTTATTGCATCGAAGCCCTCGGGTGCGGTCCGCTGGCAGACGTTTGCTTTGGCTGTGGTGATTCCAATGTTCCGTGAGTCCGCCAGGATTGCCACCACATTGGCATCCTTCGATGGCTCCACAATGAACCGCCGCGATGTGCAGTTGGTACTGGTGGACGACGGCTCCGACGACGACACCGTGGGGGCCGTGTTCCGGGCTCTGCCCAGCACCACATTGGTGAATCCAATCGTGGTTCAGCTGAACCGAAATCATGGCAAGGGGGCTGCGGTGCGGGCCGGGATGCTGGCCGCCGATGCCGACCTGGTGGCCTTTGTCGATGCCGACCTCTCCATGGATCCAACCATTTTGGACGATGCTGTGGCGTTGCTCCAGGCCACCAAAGCCGATGTGGTGGTGGGTCATCGGGAGGTTGACGTCACTCGTCAGCCCAAGTTGCGTCGAGTGTGGTCGATAGCGTTTCGTACCGCCGTGCGATTGGTGGCACCCACCGGTGTGTCCGATACACAGTGCGCATGCAAGGTGTTCACCCGCGCCGCCGTCGATCAACTCTTTGAACCGTTGGCCACCACCGGATTTGCCTTCGATGTGGAGGTTTTGCTGCGAGCTCGCAAGGCGGGCATGAAGGTGGTGGAGCTCCCCGTGCCGTGGACGCACCAACCGGGGTCCACGGTGAACCCGGTGCTGGAACCATTGCGCATGATGCGTGACGTAGTGCGCGCCAAACTGATCATCCGTCACCGCTGACCCAAGCCGGGTCGTGGCCCGGTCCGTGGATGGCCGATGATGGGGTGTGGCCATCATCCCGTCGGACAGCGCTGCGCCCAGTACGCCAGTGTCGGCGCAACGTGATCGGTTCCTGGATCTGCTGCGCGGGCTGTCGGTGGTGCGGGTGGTGGCATTACATCTGTTCACGCGACCGCCAGTGGTGTACCTGCCGTGGATTCAGTGGTTGTACCCCGGTATGCCGGAGATCTTCTTCGTTTCGGGATCGCTCATTGGCCCCGCCCTGGCTCGACGCCGTGCGTCCACGGTGGTTCGGGCTCGGCTTCGGCGGGTGATACCTCCGTATCTGCCGTACGCGGTGGCGATCATGGCAGCAATGGTGATCACCGACCTGCGCACCACGAACGTCTCAGGCACGTTCACAGCCCGCCAGGCTGTGTGGTTCATGTTTCCCTTCAATCGACCCGAAGGATCGAC
>JANYHQ010000073.1 GCA_025358985.1 Acidimicrobiales bacterium | reverse complement strand
CGGCTTCATCGCCTCTCCCTGAGTAGCCGATTGCTCCTGGCGGTACTGCTGGCCGTGGTGTCGGCGTTGACGGTTGCATCTATGGCCACGCGCGCTGCGCTGCGATCGTTTTTGATCGCCCGTGTCGATACGGGATTGTCGGCGTCGAGCGAAGCGGTGAGTCACCAACTTGATGAGCACGGTGGCAATGATGGTGGCCGTGATGGCGGTGGGGGCGACCCGTTTCGAGCGGTGGTGCCCGAGAACACCTTCGTCCAGGTGAGGGACTCCTCTGGAGCGGTTGAATTCGCGTCAATTGTGGGGTTGACACAAGGCTCGACCCAACCAAACCTTGGGCTCGATCGTAAGAGTTCGTTGGGGTATCGCACTGTTCGATCCATACGAGATGGCGACGCGCCGATGCGCATCCAGCTGAGCGACCTGGTTGGCGGACGCCAATTGATCGTTGCCGTTTCGTTGCGTGATGAGGAGTCGACCCTGCGCAGACTGGGCAACATCGAACTGGGAGCGGCACTAGCAGCGCTCGGCATTGCGATGGCTGGAGGATGGGCATTCGTTCGATTGGGCCTGCGACCATTGCGCCAAGTCGAAAGGACGGCAACGGCGATTGCCAACGGTGAACTTGATCGGCGCGTGCCGGGCGAGAGCGAACACACCGAGTTCGGGCGGTTGGCCACCACCTTTAATGCCATGCTCAATCGCATCCAGTTGGCGTTTGCTCTCCGTGACGCGAAAGAGCAGGAATTGCGAGGCTCCGAGGAACGAATGAGGCGTTTTGTGGGCGACGCTTCACACGAACTCCGCACGCCTCTCGCTGCCGTTTCGGCCTATGCCGAGCTGTTCACGTTGAGAGCCCACCAACAACCACAGGACCTAGAGCGCACGATGAACGGCATCCGCAAGGAAACGTCTCGGATGGGAAGTTTGGTACAGGATCTGTTGGCGCTGGCTCGCCTTGATGATGGCCAGACTATGGAGCAACGGCCCATTGAACTGGTGTCGATCGTGGCCGAAAGTGTCAATGCCGCCAACCTCATTGATTCGGCGTGGCCGGTGAAGCTCATTGCACCGCATCCCATTGATTGCGTGGGTGATGCCATCCGCATCCGCCAAGTCATCGACAACCTGCTCGCTAATGTACGCGCGCATACCCCGCTCGGCACTGAAACTGAGGTCAGACTCAACCGGACAGACGACACCGCCACCATTGTCGTGGCCGACAACGGACCGGGGATGACAGAGGATCAAGCCAAGCGCATCTTCGAACGCTTCTACCGCATCGATCCTTCGCGCTCGCGCCGTAGCGGAGGGGCGGGGCTCGGGCTGAGCATCGTGGAGGCAATCGTCATTGCCCAACACGGTCGTATCGAGGTTCAGAGCATGCCCGGCGCAGGTACGTCCTTTGTGATCGATCTGCCGACCACCCTCAGCTGTTCTTCAGCAGATGTGCGCGATGATGCAGCATCCGCACACACTGGTTGAGGATGGTTCTTGGAGTCGAATTCACAGAGTTGTGCGTCGGACGTGGTGCGTCGACGGATGGTGGCGATGGTGATGTTGCTCGCCACTGTTGGGTTGGCGCTCGTCCTCAAGCACGGCGTGGAGGTTTCGTCTTCGGCTAGCGGCTCCGTCCGTACGCAGACGTCACCACAGATTGTCCCTGATTTCGTGAGCGTGAATCAGAGTCGAGGCCTTGATGGACCAGCTGTCGATGCACTGCGTACGTACTTTGACTCACTCAAGCTTCCATACACCGTGGTACACCAAGGTACGTTGGACATGATTGGCATTACTCGCCAGGGGACCGTGGTGCGATCTGCTCCAGTGGGCGCAGGGTTTCCGATGAGCAGCCTGGCTGTTGATGCCACGGCCATTACCGCCACCATGGGCGACGAGGTGGCGGGGGTGGCGGGTGGAGGTCGAATTGTGATGGGTGCCACTGCCGCAACCCACAATTCGATAGAGCTCGGCGACATGGTGACGCTGATGGGCTGGAACGGTATTCCAGCGATATTCGAGGTTGGGGCGGTGGTGGCTGATCCGGTCATTTCCGGAGTGGAAATTGTGATGTCACTGGAATC
>JANYHQ010000676.1 GCA_025358985.1 Acidimicrobiales bacterium | reverse complement strand
GGCGGTGGCCATGGCGATGGCTTCCACGGAGAAGTCGAATCCCTGAAACGTGCTGGCGGGAAACGCCTGGGCCATGAGGTTGATGCAATGCCCGGTACCGCACCCCACGTCGGCCGCCTGCGACCCTCCCCGCAATGCATCCACCAGGCCAGCGACCTTGGGCAAGTACGCATTCACCAGCAGCGAGTCGTACTTGGCCCTTCCCATGGCGTCCATGGCACACGTGAAATGCGGTCGGTAATTGGCATACGGCACGCCGTCGCCGGTGCGGAACGTATGGGCCACATCGTCAATGCGCTGGCCCAAGCCCGTGAGCATGCCGCCCATGGGAGCCAGATTGGTGAAGGCGGTACCGGTAAGCCACATGGCGTGCTCTGGCGGCAGCGTGTACTGCTGCGTCGACGGGTCGAATGTGGTCACACCGCCTACCGTGACCGCTCCCAACCATTCGCGTACGTGACGTTCCGACAGGGCAGTGGTCTGCGCCAGCCCTACTGATGTGATGGGACCCGTGGCCAAAGCTTCGAACAGCCCGGACCGGTGCCCCAAGTCGATCATCATGGTGAGGATGGCGCCTTGGAACGTGGACTTGAGTCGCTCCAGGAACTCACCGGATTGCTGACGGTCAATGGGGGCGGCAAGCATGTCCATCACCCATGCTGCCCCAGTCGCGCCCAGCTGCGCATAACCTCCACTTTGCAATGTCCGACTCCGACACTTCACGGATACCCGTGCGTAGGGCTACCGCCGAGGTTCGGGTGGTGGCCGTGGGCGGGGCGCAACGTCATCAGCGTCCGGATCGCGTGGCCACCGAAGAACCTTTGTCCATACGTATCGGCGGACCGGGCCAGGACGCTCAGCCAGTCACCGTCACCATGCGTACGCCGGGCCACGATTTTGAACTGGCAGTGGGGTTTTGTTGGAGCGAGGGCATCATCACCGACCCCGCCCAGATTCGAGCGGTGAAGTACTGCGAACTCGACGAAGAGCGTCTACAGCGATACAACATCGTCACCATCCGTATCGCTACGGATGTAGATGTCACAGCACGGGCCTTCGCCACCAACTCGTCGTGCGGTGTGTGCGGCACTGCATCCATCGATGATCTGGAGCGCATCGTGACCCCGCTACCAACTGACGTGGGGGTACGCCTGGATGTCGCCACCCTGGTGGGTCTTCCCCACGCGTTGCGTCTACAGCAGAAGGTGTTCGACACCACCGGTGGATTGCACGCCGCGGCATTGGTTGACGCCAAGGGTCAACTCAGTTGCCTACGCGAGGACGTGGGCCGCCACAACGCGGTGGACAAGACGGTAGGCCGTCACGTGCTCGACGCTGGCGTGCCCCTCCATCACCGCGCACTGGTGGTGTCGGGACGTACCAGTTTCGAGATCGTGCAAAAAGCGGCCATGGCGGGCATTGCGTTGGTGGTGGCCGTGTCGGCGCCATCGAGCCTGGCGGTGGACACCGCCCAGCGCTTGGGACTCACGTTGGTGGGCTTCGTACGCAACGGAACCGCCAACATCTACTCCCATCCGCACCGCATCCTGTGATCTGAGCGTTGCCCGTTTGGGCAAGCCGCTGAGCCAACATTCACATTGGATGTATCTACGCAACACAACCGCGCATCTAACGTCATACAGGCTCGGATGGTAGAGCCGAGATACAGGGGGAGATGCACCGTGGGGGCAGACCAGCAGCACGAAAATGACGTTCGCATGGCGGTGGATCCGCATGTCCGGGTGCTCCTCGACCGTATGCACGCCAACGATCTGGGATGGTTCCGGAGCCGCTCCAGAACGGGGGCACTGAGTTGGTTGGAGGCAGCCATCGGCGCCGCTTCCTATGGCGAACTCGTCTCCCGCGTCAAGCAAGGGGACATGGTGTGGTTGAGGGCGGAACTGGCGATGGCCGATTGGCAGGCGGCCAGCGTGCCACCCAATCTCGGCAGCGTCCGTGGCCACCGTGCCCATCACAGCCCGCTGGGCCTGCGGTGGCTGTCACGCACCCGAGTGTCAGCGGTGCGCGACTAGTGCGCGACTCATTTGGTGATGGTGAGTTCGCCCTTCATACCGGGATGGATGGTGCAGGTGTACTTGTACGTGCCGGCCTTGTCGAACTTGGTGGTCCAAGCGCCTTTGGACTGTGTCTTGGACTTGTGGGAGTTGTCGATGACCACGTTGTGAGCCACGTTCTCTTTCCACACGAATGAAATGTTCTGGCCCACCTTGGCCTTGGCCTTTTCGGGCAGGAA
>JANYHQ010000024.1 GCA_025358985.1 Acidimicrobiales bacterium | reverse complement strand
TGTTCAATAAGCGTCGGATCTTTCGGATGGCCCCGATCCATCACCATTTTGAGCTGAAAGGATGGCCAGAAACCACGGTCATCATCCGGTTCTGGATCATTGCCATCCTGTTGGTGGCAACCGGTATCGGGTTCTTCTTCGCTGACTTCATCTCGTTGACCGGCATCGTCGGAGGTTCGTAGTGACCGTAACCACCCAGTACCCACGTCGTAGTGCGCCGCGCCCGCCGCGTCGAACTCAGCGTGACAGCGCGCCGAGGTCTATGTCACGCCTTGAACGTCCGGTGCGCCAATCCAGGGCCGTTCATCGCAGTGTACGAGTGGCCCGACCGGGTTGGAATCCGCTGTCATATGCGTTGTTGGCCATAGTCGGGGGGCTCACGGCCATTGGACTGGTGTTCATCTTGTCGGCTTCGTCGGTGGAGAGTCTGGCTCGTCACCAAAAGTACTGGGCGGTGTTCATGCGCCAACTGGTTTGGGAGGGCGTTGGGCTCGTGGCCTTTGTGGTGGTCCTGCGGCTCGGTTATGCGTTCTTGGCCCGTAATTGGTTTGTGATGTGGTGCGCCACCGTGGTGGCATTGGTCGCAGTGAAGTCGCCACTTGGCGTGGTTCGCAACGGATCTGCCCGTTGGATTGGACCGCCATCCTTTGAAATCCAACCCTCCGAAGCGGCCAAGTTGATGGTGGTGGCAGCGTTGGCCCATGTGCTGTCATTGCCCAGACGAGATGTGGGTGATCCCCGCGCCACGCTGGGTCCCATTGCGCTTCTGTCGCTTCCGCTCATTGGATTGGTGATGCTCCAGCCCGATCTCGGCACCACTTTGATTGTGGCCATGGCGGCCTTGGCCGTTCTGTGGGCTGGAGGCCTTCCGATGAGGTGGATGGCCGCCATCACTGCATTGGGCGCTTCCGTGGTGGCCATCTCACTTGCTCTGCATCCATATCAGTTTCAACGGCTCACGGTGTTTCTGGATCCGTCCCAAGCTGCGGGGTATCACTTGCGCCGCTCGCTGAGCGGCATCGCTGCGGGTGGATGGACAGGCGTAGGAGTGGGAGCAGGGCGCTCGAAGTGGGGCTTTTTACCCAACGCTCATACCGATTTCATCTACGCCGTAATCGCTGAGGAGGTCGGCCTCATTGGTGCGCTCATTGTATTGCTGCTGTTCGTGAGTTTGGGAGTGGTGGGCTTGCAGATCGCCCGACGTGCCCCCGATCGCCAATCGAAGTTGTTGGCCACCGGTATCACGGCGTGGATCACGGTGCAGGCGTTGGCCAACTTGGGGGCCGTCACGGGCTGGGCGCCGGTCACCGGTGTGCCCCTGCCATTCGTGTCGCAGGGTGGCACGGCGTTTGTGGCGCTGATGGTGGGGGCCGCCTTGCTGGCCGACATCGCCCGACGGGGCGTCGATCCCGATGACGAAGCCCGCAAAAAATCGTATCGGGGACGTGAACATCCATCGCAGCATTACGGCATCAGGCGACGATGACCGCAGCACCACCACGCCAGCCAAGCCAGCGAACCCAACGGCCTTGGATCGTCATCGCCGGCGGAGGAACGGCGGGGCACGTGCTTCCGGCCTTGTCGGTGGCCACGGAACTGGTCCGTCGGGGGCTGGCCGCCGAGTTGATCACGTTCGTAGGTAGTACTCGTGGCATTGAGGCCAGACTGGTTCCCGACGCAGGATTTGCAGTGACACTGCTCCCCGGAAGGGGCATCCAGCGAAAGATAAGTGCACAGAACATCGTGTCAATGTGGGGATTGGTGTGCGCCGCGGTTATGGCCACCACCCTGTTGGCCAGGCGGCGACCGGCGGTGGTGCTATCCGTGGGCGGTTATGCATCGGTTCCGTGTGTGGTGGCTGCGGTGATACTCCGTATACCGCTGGTGGTTGCTGAGCAGAATGCTCGAGCCGGCGTTGCCAACCGTATGGCGGCGCGCTGGGCCCGGGCCACTGCGGTGTCGTTTGTGGGGGTGAACTTGCCACGGGCAGTTTTCACCGGAAATCCTGTGCGTCCGGAGTTGGTGGCCTTGGCCGCTGAGCCCCTCGAGGTGCGTCGCCATCGGGCCCGTGCCACGCTCGGAATCGACGCTGAGGCCACCGCACTGCTGGTGTTCGGGGGATCGTTGGGCGCCCGCAAACTCAATGAAGCGACCTGCGCGTTCGTATCGTTGTACAGCAACTCCGTATCCCCGGCTCTGGCCAAGCTAGTGGTTCATCATGTGAGCGGGGAAGGCGAGTTCGCCACCGTCGTTGCGTGGGAGGCCAACTGGCGTCAGCGCTTGGACGCTGCCCCCGGTATCGACTACCGACTGGTGCGTTACGAACAGCGAATGGACCTGGCGATGGCGGCGGCTGACGTGTGCCTGTGTCGGGCCGGCGCCTCCTCGGTTGCTGACCTGGCCATCATGGGTACACCGGCGCTGTTGGTGCCGTTGCCGATTGCTGCCGAAGATCATCAGACGCTCAATGCGCAGGCGGTGGTCGACGACGGTGCGGGTATCCTCATCCCCGACGCCGAACTCACTGGCGAGCGACTGGCCAAGGAGCTGACCCAATTGCTGGGCGCGTCAACGCTCAATGACATGGCCGCTGCTCAGCAGCGTCGTTCACGACCCGGCGCGTCCGCCGCAGTGGTTGAGTTGTTGCTCCTCCACGCGGCACGACCCCTTCCGGCGGCCCCGCTTTCTCCCACCGATACGGTCCCCAGGAATCCATCGTGAGCGTTCCCGACCTGAGTACACCACTTCGCATTCACGTGGTGGCCGCCGGTGGTGCCGCCATGAGCGCCGTGGCCCACATCTTGGCGGCCATGGGACATACGGTTACCGGGTCGGATCAGCTCGACTCTGCTGCGCTCGATCGTCTGCGCGCGGAGGGTCTTACGATGTGGACCGGCCATCACCGTGACCACGTACAGGGCGTTGATGTGGTGGCCGTGTCCACCGCCATCAAGCCCGGCAACATAGAGCTCGATACCGCCCTGGCGGCAGGGGTGGTGGTCGCCAGTCGACCCGACATGATGGAGGCCATGGCCGCTGGACAGCGAACGCTGGCGATCTCGGGTACCCACGGCAAGACCACCACCTCGGCTATGGCTGCACTGGTGGCCGACGCCGTTGGATGGAATCCGTCGTTCCTCGTAGGTGGTGTGGTGAACCAGCTGGGCGCGGGATCCCGGTGGACCGGGTCGGGGCGGATGGTGGTGGAGGCTGACGAAAGCGACAACTCGTTCCTTCGCTTCCGGGCTGACGATGTCATCGTTACCAACATCGAGAGCGATCACCTCGATTTTCACGGCTCGTTGCAGGAGCTGGAGTCGGCCTTTCACCAGTTCGTGGTGCAAGGGTCCGGGGTGAAAGTGCTGTGCGTGGACGACGCAGGGGTGCGAGCACTGCTTCTGCACTTGACGCCTGAACAACTTCGTGACGCACGCACGTACGGCACCAGCGATGCTGCGGACTATCAGATAGTGGACCTTCGCACGAGTGGTATGCGAACATCCTTTTGCATCAAACACGGTGGGCTGGTGGTGGCCCAGCTCTCGATGCGAGTACCCGGCGATCACAATGCTCGCAACGCCACCGCCGTGTTTGCGATGTTCCATGCACTGGGGCACGAGGGTGACTTGGTCAGCGAAACGCTCAGCCGATTCAGCGGTGTGGGTCGGCGATTCGAGTATCGCGGGCAAGTGGGAGGCATCACCTTCGTGGACGACTATGCCCATCTTCCCAGTGAGGTGGCCACAGTGGTGAGTGCCGCCGCCCAGGGCGACTGGAAGCGGGTCATCGCCGTTTTCGAACCGCATCGCTTCACCCGCATCCGCGATGTCGGTGCCGATTTTGCCCACTCGTTCTCCGGGGCATCCGTGGTGCTGGTGACGCCCCTGTTCGCAGCCGGACAGGAGGCCATCGAAGGAATCTCGTCGCACACGGTGTCGAACGCCGTGCGGATCGCTCACCCTGAACTTGACGTCCGAGATATTGGTTCACGGTTGCAGTTGGTGGAGTTGTTGAGCTCGTTGCTGCAACCGGGCGATCTGTGTCTCACGATGAATGCGGGTGAGCTCACCACATTGCCTGCCGAGATGATCAGCAGCCCGTGGGCGCAGGGTCTGGCCGGCGCTGTTGCTGTCGCCGCCGCTGTTCCTGC
>JANYHQ010000671.1 GCA_025358985.1 Acidimicrobiales bacterium | reverse complement strand
GTGGGCCAGAGCAAGGCTCGCAAAGTGCTTCGTGTACTTACGAAATTTGATCAGTTCCTCACCCATCGCCTCGCCATCACAGACCGCACCGGCACCGTGGTGTTGCAGCTGATCCGCCCGGCCAAAGTGTTCAAATCGACGGTGGTGGTCACCGATGGCGCCAATGTGGAATTGGGTCGAATCGTGCAGGAGAACATGATCGGCAAAATCCACTTCGCCATACAGGTGGGGGAGCAGACGTTGGGTCACATCCGGGCGGAGAATTGGCGGGCGTGGAACTTCCGGATCGAAGACGCCGCTGGCACCGAGGTGGCCCGCATCACCAAGACGTTCGAGGGGTTCTTGAAAGCAGCATTCACCACGGCTGACAACTACGTATTGCAGTTGCACGTCGACCTGCCCCAACCATTTCTGTCGCTCGTTGTTGCGTCTGCCCTGAGCATCGACACCGCCCTCAAGCAGGACGACCGCTGAGCAGGAACGGGGGCTGCACACGACGGTGACCGGTTGGGTCGGGCCGCCGGTACCCTCTTCGGTGCCGTGAGTCTCGCCTCCCTTCCCGATCTCCTCCAGTCCGAGCGCGCCCTGGTGGACCTGCTGGGTCTACGTCAAGCGGTGCTGTCGGTGGCCGACCCGGCTCGGGCCTATGTACTGGCGGGTCTGGCCCGGATTGGCGAGCGGCGCCCGCTGATTGCCCTCACCCCCACCCAGAGCGATGCCGAGCGCCTGGCCAATGACCTGCGGGCGTTCCTGGGTGAGAACGAGGTTGACGTCTTCCCGGCGTGGGAAACGCTGCCCTTCGAGCGAGTGAGCCCCAGTGTGGAGACCATGGGGCGGCGGCTGCGCACCATGTGGCATCTGGGCGACCCGGACCGATGCCCAGCGATTGTGGTGGCACCCATCAAGGCCGTACTCCAGCGCCTCGGGCCCCATGTGGAGGAGACCGCCCCGGTCATCGTGCGCAGGGGCGACACGCTGGACTCGCAGGAATTGGTGGCCACGCTGGTGGGTCTCGGATACCGGCGTGAGTACCAGGTGGAGCATCGTGGCGAGGTGGCGGTGCGCGGGTCCATCGTGGACGTATATCCGTCCACCGCAGATGCCCCGGTGCGGATTGATCTGTGGGGCGACGAGGTGGATCGCCTGTCGGGTTTCAGCGTCCACGATCAACGGTCCACGGACGACATCGACGAGGTGGAACTGTTCGGTTGCCGGGAACTCCGTCCCAGCGCCGAAGTTCGTAAGCGCGCTGAAGAACTTATGGTGGCCGAGCCGTGGGGCCGTGATCAGTGGGAGCGCCTGGAGCAGGGCAGTACCTGGGATGGAATGGAATCCTGGTTGCCGTGGCTCACTGCTGACGAACACGTCCTCCTCGACCTGGTGCCGCGTGACGCACTGGTCATGCTCATTGAGCCACGACGTATGCGCGACAGGGCCTCCGAACTGGCTGACGAGGAGGCAGCCCTGGCGGGGGCCTTGGCCCGTACCTGGGGGGCGGTGGACGCTAACGGTGTGCCCACAGGTGCCGGTCCGTTCCCCCGATTGCATCTGCCCTTCGACCGATTGCTGGCCCATACCAAAGCCCCCGTGTGGTCGCTGACGGCCGCCCCCGAAGGCCCGGAAACGGCAGTGATCCCCAGCATGGGTTGGACTCCCATGCTGGGCGACCAAGGCGGGCTCACCACCCAGATCAGCAACCTCCTTATGGACAGCTATCTGGTGCTGCTGGCCGCCGATGGTGAAGGTTCAGCCGACCGGTTGCAGGCGCTGTTGCGTGAAGGGGGCGTCACATCGGAGGTGGTGCCGGCCGGCCATGAACCCGACATCGGCACCGGTCGGGCCCGGCGGGGTCGCGTCCAAATCGTGGTCCAGCCCCTCGATCGGGGCTTCATCCTGCCGTCCGTGAAGCTGGCCCTCTTGGCCGAAACCGACGTCACCGGCCGCCGCCGTTCTCACCGCAAGGCCCGTCCCCGTCAGCGCGAGTCGCAGGCGTTCTTCGATGACCTCAAACCCGGTGATCACGTGGTGCACCATCAACACGGTGTGGGGCGCTTTGCGGGCATGGTCAAGCGATCCATCGGAGGGTCCGAGCGCGATTATCTGCTGCTGGAGTATCGCGGTGGCGACAAGCTCTATGTGCCGTCGGATCAGATCGACACCGTGCGCCCCTACGTGGGGGAGCCTCCCTCGCTGCACAAGTTGGGAGGCAAGGATTTTGGCGCCCAGAAGGCCAAAGTGCGCTCGGCGGTACAAGAGATTGCCCAAGAGTTGGTGGTGCTGTATCAAACGCGTATCACCTCAGTGGGGCACGCCTTCGGCAACGACACCCCGTGGCAGCGTGAGATGGAAGAGGCGTTTCCATTCGTAGAAACACCCGATCAACTCAAGGCCATCGAGGACGTCAAAGCAGACATGGAGGCTCCTTCACCCATGGACCGTCTGGTGTGCGGCGATGTGGGTTATGGCAAAACCGAAGTGGCCATCCGCGCCATCTTCAAAGCAGTGCAAGACGGAATGCAGGCTGCGGTGCTGGTGCCCACCACGTTGTTGGCCCAGCAGCATTTCTCCACGTTCTCGGACCGCTTCGCCAACTATCCCATCCGGGTTGAGGTGCTCAGTCGATTCCTCACCCCAGCCCAACAACGCAAGGTGATAAGCGCGCTGAAGACTGGGGAAGTGGATGTGGTGGTGGGCACGCACCGCCTACTGGGCTCCGACATCGAGTTCAAGCGCTTGGGTCTTTTGGTCGTAGACGAAGAGCAGCGCTTCGGGGTCAGTCACAAGGAGTCCATCAAACAAATCAAGGCCAACGTGGATGTGCTCACCCTCACCGCCACGCCTATCCCGCGTACCATGGAGATGGCCCTCACCGGCATTCGTGACCTCACACTGCTCAACACCGCACCAGCCGATCGTCAACCCATCCTCACCTACGTGGGTGAATACGACGATAGGGCCGTGGGGGAGGCCATCCGTCGTGAGCTGCTGCGTGAAGGTCAGGTGTTCTACGTCCACAACCGGGTGGCCGACATCGACGACAAGGCCCGCCAACTCAAGGAGTTAGTACCCGAAGCGCGCATAGCAATTGCTCACGGTCAGATGGACGAAGGCTCGTTGGAGCAAGTTGTCTACGACTTCTGGGAAAACAAGTTCGATGTACTGGTGTGCACCACCATCATTGAAACGGGCATCGACATGCCCACCGTGAACACGCTGGTGGTGGACCGCGCCGATCGTATGGGGCTCGGCCAGCTGCATCAGTTGCGGGGACGGGTCGGTCGCAGCGGCCAGCGGGCCTACGCGTACCTGTTCTATCCACCGGACCGTGAACTGTCGGAGGAGGCCTACGAGCGACTCAAGACCATCGGTGAACATACGGAGTTGGGATCTGGGTTCAAGATCGCCATGCGAGACCTGGAGATTCGCGGTGCAGGTAACCTGCTGGGAGGCAACCAAAGCGGCCACATTGCGGCGGTGGGTTACGACCTGTATAGCCAGATGGTGATCGAGGCAGTGGGGGAGTTGAAGGGCGAACCGGTGAAGGAGCCCGCCGAGATCAAACTGGAACTGCCGGTGGATGCCAACATCCCGTCGGATTACATGGCTAAGGAACCACTGCGCCTCGAGGCATACCGGCGCCTGGCCGAAGTCACCACCCGCGCCGAGGTGGACGACATCCGCAACGAGTGGCTGGACCGCTACGGGCCCATTCCCGACAGGGCCGAAGCACTGCTCGATGTGGCCCGTTTGCGGGCCGAGTGCGCCCGGATCGGCATCCGCGACATCACGGTGACCAAGGCCGCAGGCATGGCCGCAGGGATGATGCCCGGCGCCCTGGTGGCCAAGATCTCGCCCGTGGAGTTGAAAACCAGTCAGGAACTACGCCTGCAGCGGCTGTCCCGCACGGCCATATACAAGCTGGTGGAGGGCATTCTCATCGTGCCCATGAGGGCCAAGACCGACACCGCCGAGTTCCTGCTGACGTTCCTGGGAGAGCTGTACCCAAGAGGCTGAGGGTCGCCTGTAGACTCTCGTCCCGTGTTCAGACGCTCGTTCTCCGCCCGTGTCCTTGCGGGGCTGTCCATCGCCGCGCTGTCCATGAGCGCCTGCGGGTCGTCATCTTCGGGAGCGGCCTTGAGCGTGGATGGTCGTGCCGTCAGCGTGGCGTATCTGAAGGCGGAACTGGCGTCGTTCGTGTCCAACAAGAAGTTCATGGCCAAGGTGGGTGGCCCCACTGCGGTGGGCACCGTCAACAATTACAAGAACACGTTTGTGGCCAACGTCCTCACCAATGAGCTGTACAACAGCGTTATCACCCTCGAAGCCGAGAAACGAGGATTGAAGCCCGCCGCCGGCACTGCTGATCTCCGCGCCGAAGTGGAAACGTCGGTCGGCGGAAAAGACGTACTGGATGCCTTCCCTTCGGAGTTTCAGAACCAACTGGTGAACCGCCGGCTCATGGCGGAAGCGCTGCTGCAGTCTTACAAGAAGGATCAGGACCCCAAGAAATACTTCACCGCCAACCAGGCCAAGTTCGCCACTGCGTGCATCAGTCACATCCTCGTCAAGGATGAAGCCACTGCCGCCACTGCGCGTCAACGTGTCAGCGGTGGTGAGGATTTTGCCAAGGTGGCCAAGGAGTTGTCCACCGACCCTGGCAGCAAGGACGCTGGTGGAGTGTTGCCGTGCGGGCCGGTGATCCAGTACGTGCCTCCCTTTGCCGCTGCCGCATCGGTACTCAAGGTGGGAGAACTCAGCCAACCCGTGAAAACCGACTTTGGGTTTCACATCATCAAGGTCACCAAGCGCGATGCCCCCGCCTACGACGGTGCCGCCAAGGCCCAAGCCGAGGCAGCTACCGCTACGTTGGCCAACACGGCGCTGAACACGGACCTGGCCAATCGATTGAAGAAAGCCAAGATCATCGTGAACCCGGCGTACGGAACGCTGGTGGTGCAATCGGCCACCAATGGTCTGCCCGAGATCGTGGCCAAGGAATCCAAGCCCAAGGCGCAGCTGGTGAAGCCAGGCTCGGACCCTTCCACCACCGCTCCCTAACGTCGAACCCATGATCGATTCGGCGGGCAGTTCAAGGGTGTCAGGTACTCCAAGGGTGGTGGTGGTTGGTCTAGGACCAGCCGGCCCCGACCTGTTGACTCAGGGCACCATGGCAGCAATTGCCGCAGCGTCGCACCGATACCTGCGCACCTCACGTCATCCAAGTGCCGATGTGGTTCACAACGCCATATCGTTCGACGACGTCTATGAGCGATACGCCACCTTCGACCAGGTGTACGCCAGCATCGTGGAACGTCTGGTAGACGCTGCCACCATCCACGGCGAGGTGCTCTACGCCGTGCCGGGCTCGCCGGTGGTGGCCGAAACCACGGTGGAGCTACTACTGGCTGATGCCAGGGTGGAGGTGGTGTTGGTACCCGCCATGTCGTTTGTGGATCTGGCGTGGGTTCGTCTCGGGGTGGATCCTCATGCCCGAGGAGCTCGAATCATCGACGGTCACCAATTCGATCATCAGGCAGCTGGTGAGCGCGGACCATTGTTGGTGTCGCAGTGCCATTCGGTGGCGGTGTTGTCGGACATCAAATTGAGCCTGGATTGCGATGCCCACGATCTTCCCGATGTCACCGTGCTTCAACGATTGGGGACGGCCGACGAGTCCATCACTGTAGTTGCATGGAACGATCTCGACCGTGTGGTGACCCCGGACCACCTCACGTCACTGTGGATCCCCGAACTTGCGGTCCCCGTGGCGGGTGAGTTGGTACAACTGCAAGACACTATGCGTACATTGCGTTTGGATTGTCCGTGGGACGCCCAGCAAACTTATCAATCATTGGCCCGTTATGTGATTGAGGAGGCCTACGAGTTGGTGGAGGCAATTGCTGACCTCGACAGCAATATTACGCAAGCCGGTATGGATCCGGTAGATCACTTGGTCGAAGAACTGGGCGATGTGTTGTTCCAAGTGGTGTTTCACGCCTGCTTAGGTGAGGAATCGGGGGCGTTCACGTTGGCCGACGTGGCCCGTACGTTGCAACACAAACTGGTGCGTCGTCACCCACATGTGTTTGGCGATGTAGAGGTGGCGGATGCGTCGGAAGTGAAGCGCAACTGGGAGCACATCAAGGCTGCCGAACGCGGCCCCAGTGATGGGCCCATGGGTGGCCTGTCACCAGCGTTACCTGCATTGTTGTACGCCTCGAAAGTGGTGAAGCGCGCTGAAGCGGCAGGGCACCAGGTGCCATCGCACCCCGTTTCCCCGTACGAGGTGGGTGAGGCTCTCTTGAC
>JANYHQ010000726.1 GCA_025358985.1 Acidimicrobiales bacterium | reverse complement strand
CACTCCAGTCGCTACTGAACTTTCTCGGAGAGTCACCATCGCCTTACCACGCCGTGGCCAACGCTCGGCAGTTGCTGGTCAGCAATGGGTTCCGTGAGCTGGAGGAAACCGATGGATGGCCCGATGTCACCGGTCGATGCTTTGTGGTGCGCGGTGGAGCACTCATCTCTTGGGTGAACTCGGACGTGGACCTCGTGCGTCGTGGTCTACGAATCGTAGGTGCACATACAGATTCGCCCAACCTGCGTCTGAAGCCGCAACCAGACATCTCCAGTGTTGGATGGCAGCAATGGGGCATTGAAGTCTATGGAGGCATACTGGCCAACTCGTGGCTGGATCGCGACCTGGGCCTCAGTGGTCGGGTGGTGCTCAAGGATGGAAGCGTCCGCCTGGTGCTGTTCAACCGACCGTTGGCCCGGGTGGCGCAGTTGGCCATCCATCTCGACCGGGAAGTCAACGATCGCGGTCTGGTATTGGATCGCCAACTGCATCTGCTGCCCCTCGTTGGCTTGGGTGACCTGGAACCGGGCGCGTTCAGGGAGCTACTGGCCGAACAACTCGGTGTGGTCTCCAATGTGGTGGTGTCGTGGGATGCAATGTTGCACGACGTGACGCCGCCGGCCCTGTTGGGTGTGCAGGGTGAGTTCATTGCATCAGCGCGTATCGACAACCTCTTCTCGTGCTGGGCTGCACTCAACGCCCAGGGAGACGCCGCCCAACAAGCTGATGACGGTGACGTGTCGGCCAGTGGGGGGCCACTCACCATGGTCGCCCTGTTCGATCACGAGGAGATTGGTTCGTCCTCCACTACGGGGGCCGCTGGTCCGTTACTGGAAGCCGTCATCGACCGCATCTGCCACGCCTCTGGCCTTGATGTCGATGGCCGGGCCCGAATGATGGCGGCGTCCACGTGCGTGTCTGCCGACATGGCCCATGCCGTGCACCCGAATTATGCCGATCGCCACGAACCACAGCATCGTCCCGTTCCCAACATGGGACCGGTACTGAAGATCAATGTCAGCCAGCGTTACGCCACGGACTCCGTAGGGGCTGCTTCGTTTGCCGCCGCGTGCGCCGCCGCCGACGTTCCGATGCAGAGCTTCGTATCGCGTAACTCACAGCCATGCGGGTCCACCATCGGCCCCATCACCGCAACCCGACTGGGTATCACCACGGTTGACGTGGGTTGCGCCATGCTGTCCATGCACTCCGCTCGGGAATTGTGTGGTTCCCTCGACGGTGAACTCATGCGTCGGGCGTTGGCGAGTTACTACGTGCGCTGATCATCTCCCACGGAAGGGCCGAACATCTGAGTTTCCATCTCGGCCCATGACGCGTCGCTCTCTGCCAATTCTTGGCGCAACGCCGCAGTGCGGGTACGGGCCCGGTGCCAGGCAAAGGCCACCGCCATGGCCGCGCCATACGTGATGGCCACGGTCCAAAACAGTGCATCACCCGGGTTGTCCAGATAGCGCCCCAGTCCCCGCCCGAACGCGATACCGGCAATCAGTGACAGCCATGCCTGACGGCGGGCCGAGTACCCAATGACACCGATGTTCTCGCCGATGAACTCGGCCACTCCGGTCAGGGGAAGGCCCCAACCGAGCGCCGCATCCCACCCCGCAGGCCAGTGCACTCCAGCCAATGACAGGGTGAGCACCATGATGCACACCGGATAACTCCATAGGCAGCGCCGACATACGTGTGTGCGGCCCACCAGTGCGCAACGATCCAACTGGTCCTCATGATGATGGGCCAACCACAGTGGAGCACGCAACGTCACCGCGCTGTCATCGGCGTTCGGTGAGCGGTTCTTGATCCTCAGGGGTCTACGACACGGACGGGCGCGGCTCGCTGGGGAGACCGAGGAGGCGCTCACCGATGAGATTGCGTTGGATCTGCGATGTGCCTCCGGCGATCCGGCCACCAGGGGCGGCCAACAACCCGGACACCACATCCGTTGAGAGCATGGCGTGAGCGCCGGCCAAGTCAACGCGCATCTCGGCTGAGTCGAACGACAGTTCCGTGATGCCAAGTTTGAGCAGCGACGCTGCAGTGGATGCAACGGGACCCTGCCGCGATGCCAGCATCGTGAGCGCCCGACCACGCGATACCAACTCCACCAAGGCGTGGCGGGTCACTGGCCCCAACCCAGATTCGTTCGCTGCCCCGCGAAACTCCTCCACCATGCGATCGGTGCGACGACCCAACGAGATCGACGCCGTCCCGATGGAGCCCCGTTCGTTGGTCAGTGTGGCCATGGCCACCGCCCACCCGCCGTGCAGTGGGCCCAAAAGCGATGACGAAGGGATACGGACCTCATCGAGAAACACCTCGTCGAACTCGGACCCTCCGGTCATCTGACGAAGCGGTCGTACCTCGATACCAGGCAGGGTCATGTCGAGCAGAAAGAACGACAGACCGCGATGGCGGGGTGCCTCGGTATTGGTTCGAGCTACCAGGATGCCCCAGTTGCTGTAGCGGCCACCTGAGCACCACACCTTCTGCCCGGTGACCACGAACTCGTCACCGTCGCGCACTGCTTTGGTGGTGAGCGAAGCAAGGTCGCTGCCGGCTCCGGGCTCACTGAACAGCTGACACCACACATGTTCGGCCGCCA
>JANYHQ010000682.1 GCA_025358985.1 Acidimicrobiales bacterium | reverse complement strand
CGATCGGCTGCTCATCGAGGACCTGTCCTTCAAGCTGCCGCCAGCCGGGATCGTGGGCATCATCGGGGCCAACGGCGCCGGTAAAACCACGTTGTTCCGTATGTTTGCCGGTGACGAGAAAACTGACGATGGCACGCTGCGCATCGGACCAACCGTGCAGATGTCTCACGTTGACCAGAATCGCGACACCCTCACCGCTGACAACACCGTGTACGAAGAGATCACCAACGGCATGGAAACGTTCAAGTTCAACGGCCGCGAAATCAACGGTAGGGCCTATTGCGCCAGCTTCATGTTCAAGGGTTCTGATCAGCAGAAAAAGGTAGGACAGTTGTCGGGCGGTGAACGCAATCGGGTATTGCTGGCCAAGATGCTCAAGACCGGCGGCAACCTGCTCCTGCTCGATGAGCCCACCAATGATCTCGACGTAGATACTCTGCGCGCATTGGAAGATGCATTGTTGGCATTCGCCGGATGCGCAGTGGTCATCAGCCACGATCGCTGGTTCCTGGATCGCATCTGCACCCACGTACTGGCCTTTGAGGGCAATAGTCAGGTGCGCTGGTTCGAAGGCAACTTCGCAGACTACGAGGCCTTCCGAAAGAAGGAACTCGGCTCCGACGCCGACCAGCCCCACCGAATCAAGTACAAGCCGCTGGCCCGTACGTGACCCCTCCATGACCCTCTCCGTACTGCGCCGTGTAGTGGCATTGCTCTGCGTACTGAGCATCGCAGGGATGATCGTCAGCAACATCAACAACAACGATGGTGCGTCAACGGTGTTCGGCCTCATCGGGGCCACTGCCATCGTGTGCCTCATGGTGGGCAACGCATTGCGCTTCGGTAACAACCAGGGGGGAGCCCAAGAGGCGTTAGGAGCGGAGTTGGAGGCGCGTGTTCAGGAGCTCATCGCCACGGGGGCCGACGAGAGCCAAGTGCGTGGCGTGGTGCGAAGGGCCATCCGCCTCGGTCGTGGTGTCAGCGCAGCGCAGGGTGGTTGACGTAGTCGATGGTGAGCTCGTCGAGGGCCAACTTCACGTCTGACGGGAGTTCGGTGACCACGGCCGCCAACGCATCGGCCAGTTGCTCCGGACGGCTGGCGCCCACGATGGGTGCGGTCACCACCGGGTTGGCCAACACCCACTGCACGGCCAACGTGGCCACGCTCACCCCTGACTCGGCCGCCAATGGGCGAAGGGCATCCACGGCATTGAACTGGCGATCGTGCCAGTACCGTTCCTGGTAGCGCTCCATGGCTGTTCCCAGCGTGAAACGAGTGCCCTCGGTGGGTATGCCCCGCTGGTGCTTGCCCGACAGAAACCCACCGGCCAGAGGGTTATAGGGGATGACACCAATCCCTTCCTGTTGGCACAGCGGCAGCAGCTCCCGCTCGATGTTGCGGTACAGCAAGTTGTAACGGGGCTGTACCGAGTCATATCGAGCCAGCCCCAGCGTTTCGGACCGGCCCACACCGCGCGCCAGTTCGTAGGCCAGGTAGTTGGAACAGCCGACATAGCGAACCTTGCCGATCCGAACCAGATCGGTAAGCGCGCTGAGCGTTTCGTCCTGAGTCACGGACGGGTCGAACTGGTGCATTTGGTAGAGGTCGATGTAGTCCGTCTGCAATCGGCGTAGCGAGCCGTCCACCGCATCCATGATGTGCTTGCGCGACGCCCCGCGGTCCCATCGCTTGGTGCTCATGGCACCCACACATTTGGTGGCCACCACGAAATCGTCACGGCGGCCGTTGAGCCACCTACCCACGATTTCCTCGGTGCGCCCCACGGTGGTGCCGTCACCGCCCAGCGGATAAACGTCGGCGGTGTCGATGAACGTGATACCGCCTTCGGCCGCGGCGTCGAGGATGGCATGGCTGGTGTCCTCCTCACACTGGTACCCGAACGTCATGGTGCCGAGGCACAGTCGGGAAACGGACAGTCCGGTACGGCCGAGGCGGGTGTGCTTCACCCCCGCATGATCGACCCCCTGGCCAGGCGGGGGCCAATCGCCTCCCGCCCCATGAGCGAATCGTCACTGACGAAATCGAGCCGCCCTCGCCCCCATGAGCGAATCGTCACTGACGAAATCGAGCGGAGCCTTCCTGCGGGCCAAGCTGTGGCGCGTTGCGCTCGACTGTGGCGGCCTCCCGCCAACTTCACGCCACAGCCGCGCGCAATCCGCCACAGTTGAGTCCAGCTCCGCCGGAAATTGTCACGTGACGGTTCGCTCATGGGGGATCCAGGAGAGTTACGGGCTCCGGGAGCGAATCCTCAAGTCACATGGGGGGCACGTCGATGCCCAGTGCATGGGAGTCGCCGTCGCTGTACCTACCACCGCGTCGCTCCACGAAGTG
This sequence comes from Acidimicrobiales bacterium, assembly GCA_025358985.1. GTDB lineage: Bacteria > Actinomycetota > Acidimicrobiia > Acidimicrobiales > JANYDT01 > JANYHQ01. The sequence continues at coordinate 1,239 of JANYHQ010000682.1, read as the reverse complement.
CTGGCCCGCGTGGAATGGCAGCTGTACATGGTGGCCGTGGCCACCCTCCCACTCATGGGAATCATCGTCACGTCCGTTTCCACCGATCACCCTTGGTGGGTGGGTGTCTTCTACACCGACATCATCATGTGGCCAATGCTGGCTGTCTGGTTCGTCCGGCGGATAGGGCCCTTGACGCGACGGCCCGTTGACCCATTAGTGGTGGCGACGGCCACCGTCATGGCCGCTCTCGGCGTGGCATTTGCGGCCCATCCCAGTACGAACGGCATTTTGCTACTTCTACGAGTGGCGGGGTCGGTGGCTGCCGCTGACATCACCGTCCGCGCTGTTCGGCAGGGACGGGCACGTCGAATGGTGGACGTGTTGGCCATCTCGATGGGGTTCGAATTGGCACTGGCGGTGGCGCAGTGGCACCTAAGACGACCGGTGGGATTTGGCCTGGAGTACTCCACCGCTGCGTGGCAAATTGCCGGTGCCATCGCTCCGGCGGGCACGACCCCTCACCCATACATGTACACGGCCCTGGCCTTCGTTCTCACCGGTCTCACGTTGGGACTGGCTCTCACTGGTCCCATGCGCTTCGCCGGCGCACGACTGGCCTTGGCGGTTGCGCCTGCGGCAATGACGTACTCGCGGACCTCGGTACTCGGAGTGGTGGCCCTCGCCGGGTTGCTCGCCTTGGCCGTGATCAAACACGAGAATCGACGCACCCCGGCCACGCTGCTCCTGGCTCTGATCTTGACCGTGGGACCGGTGGGATTGGTGTTTCACGCTGGTTGGGTTGGACGAGCCGGGCAAACGACGTCGGTGACAACGGGGTCGGGACGGGTGCAGACCATCCGCCAAGGGCTGGCCATGGTGAAAGCGTCGCCGATCGTGGGCGTGGGTCCGGGCAACTTTGTGGAGACGGCCTACCGCAATCCGAAGGTGCGGGCTCTGTCGTCGGAGAAGTTGACGGTTCACAACGTGGCGTTAGCCCTCATCACCGAATCGGGATTGGTCGGCGCCGTGGCGCTGGCTGCGCTGGCTCTGGTGTTGTTTCGCCGCACAAGGCGGTCGCTGGCCTCGCTGTGCGTCTTGGCCGCTGTGGCCCCATTTGCGTCGTTGGATCAGACCCATTGGGTGCATACGCCCAACATGGTGGCGCTGGGTCTGGCCTTGGGGATGGCCGTGGCGGTCGCTCCCGTACTGATGGGCACGGCGTCGATGGGCACAGGGGGGCGGTCGAGTGCGAAGCTG
>JANYHQ010000675.1 GCA_025358985.1 Acidimicrobiales bacterium | reverse complement strand
ACGCCTGGGATTTCTCCGAGGCCGCGGACTATCTGCGCCTCGACAACGCAACCGGCGGCATCAGCAACGGTCAACTGGTGGCCACCAACGCCGGTCCGGTGATCAATGACCCGGGTGTCACGTTGAAAATGCCAGTGGCGTTCAAGGGTGACGATTTCCATCGCGCCACCGTGACTTTCGTGAATGAGGGACCGTTTTCCCTCCAGGACAAGGTGGGCGGCGGTACCAACGGCCGCTTCATGTGGCGTATCGCCGGGACCCCCCTCCGCAAAGACGGCCAGCACAATCAGGTATCGCGGGACCTGGTGATCTATCCGGGTCAGAACAGCCTCACGGTTGATCTCAAGACCAATCCCAGCGTGGATGCGGTGGACCCCCGCCACAGCGGCCCCAAGGTGGGTTGGGCGGGTCAGATGATCGAAATGTTCCGCTTCGATCCCAACGAGGACCGCGGTGCACGGGCGTTCCGGGTGGACAGCGTGAAGCTGGCTGATGACGACGCAGGCGAAACCGGGTTCTCCATCAAGCTGCACGATGTCGCCCCTGGCCCGGGCACCACTGTGTCGCTGTACGCGGACACCGACCGATCCGGCTTCGACGGCACCCCCATCGCCGAAGGGGTCGACCTGTCGTCGGGCTCGGCCACGGTTGACTGGAACCCACCGGCTGGCACCAAGGGCATGTTCTGGATCTATGCCGTGGCCACTCGCTCCGGCGCTTCCGCCCGCACTTACGCCACCGGGCCGGTCCGTATCGGTTCGGCCACTCCCGGCAGCTACCAGTTCGGTCCCGCCGTAGGGGGCCCCTTCAGCCAGATCAACGTGGGGACGCCAGCCACCGTTCCGGCACCCAATTCCTTGGCGCTCACCGCCCCCAAGAAAACAAAGGCCAAGCACCCCACCGCTACCACCAAGAAGTAGGGGCAGTCGGGTCGAGAGGGTAGAAAAACCCGCTCAGCGGGTACTTTTACCCTTTCGACGTCCAAATGTCCCCGGACTAGGTCCCCGGGCGCCCACCCCGCCCCGACCTACCATCACCCGGTGACCGTTCTTCCTGATGTCCCTCGAACCGGTCCAGCCGACGTGCGCCAGGCTTGGCGTTTGCTGTGGAACTCCACCTGGCGACCGGTGGGCAAGGCCCGCGTGGCGCTCACCACGCTGCTCATCGTGGCCGGCAGCGCGGTCCACATCCTGCGCCGCCCCACGGCATTGTCCGAGCCGCAGTTGCTGGCCGAGGACGGGCCCATCTTGTTGCTGCAAACCATGCAACGGGGTTGGCGATCGTTCAATGACGTCTATGCCGGGTACCTCATCGTGGTGCCCCGGGCGCTGGCGTGGATGGTGTCACCTTTGCCCATCCGTCTCACCCCGGTGTCGTATGCCTGGGCCGCCACGTTGTTCGCAGTGGGCGTCTGTGCGCTGGCACTGTCCAATCGCCTGAGTTGGTTGATTGCGTCCTATCCGCGTCGGATCGCCCTGTTCCTGGGGCTGGTGCTGCTGCCCCAGATCCCCGAGGTACACGCCACGCTGGTGAACACGGTGTGGTGGTGCGGCGTGGGTCTGCTGCTGTTGGGCCTCAGTACAGACCCAACGTCGCGGCCCGGTCAGGTGGCCGAGTTGGTGGCCGTGGTTCTGTTTGTGTGCTCGGGGGCGGCTGGAATCGTCCTCGCTCCCATTGCACTGCATCGGCTGTGGCGTACCCGCTCCTGGAAGTCGCTGATGTTCGTAGGTACATGGGGGGTCGCAGCCCTCACCCAGTTGGTGATTCTGCGGTCTCAGCATCGGTCGGTGGGTCACGTGTCTGGTGATGGCACCATGTTGTTCGGGGTGGCCCTGAAGCGGATGTTTGCCCCGTTTGCCGTGAGCTCGAATTACCTGGCCGATCACACCGTGTCGGACGTGTATCGGCCGGCGGCATGGCTGGCTGTGGTGGGTGTGGCCGTAATCTTCATTATTATATGCGCACTTACTGTACAGCGGGAGACAGGGCCGGTTCTGTTGCTGCTGGCCGTGTTGTCGTTGGTGGCGGGATTGTTGGTGATGGGCCGCCAAGCTCGATACCTGCCCGACCGCTACGCCACTCTTCCCACTGTCATCGTGGTCATCGGTGTGATCGCGGCGACTCCGCGCCAACGGGTACTGCGGTGGATGCACGGCGCCCTCATAGTATGGCTGCTGGTGGTATGGCCCATGAACTACAACGTGCCCCGTCGTCAGCCCCACGATTTCACTGATGCCGGGAAATGCCTCTCCCGTGGTGATGTGCCGTGCCGGGTACCGGTACTGCCCGGCGATCTCACCTTTGATGTCCCGCCCGGCGGCCCCCGCCCGTGACCCCGGTACGCTCGGCTTCATGAACGCACCCGCCTCAGACGTGGGTCCGCCGGTGGCCCGGGCCGTAGTGGTCACGAACCTGCAGCGACTGGTCCATGCCGATCGCACCGCCGCAACATTCATTGCTCATCACCGCAGCGGCCAAGCAACTGTCGTGGTGGTGGACGATCGGTTCGGTGAGCTTGCGAACATCCCCGCTCCCCTAGGCTGGAATCGTCGTGGCCTCCAAGCCGAAGATTTGTCGGCGTTAGAACGCGACGGGCGCGAGTTCGCCCGCCTGACGTTGATCCACACTCCTGAGGTACGCGTCCGTGTGCTGCGGCCTGTGATACTCGCATCGGAGTTGGCCCGGGCGGGCGGCGCCCCAATCATCTCGTTGCCCGACGACGCCGAGGTGCTGGGTCCACTCGATGGGTTCTGTGCCGCCGCATTGTCGGTGGGTGCGGCCTTGGTGGCCGCCCGTCGTAGCCCCGTACCGGTTGACGGCCGTCTGCCCGACCGACATGACCTCATTGCGGCCGGGCGTATCGACCAAGAGGTGGTGGCCCTGTCCGGCGATGGTGGCACCGCTCTGGCGCAGTGGTGGGCCCATCGGGTGTCGCGTAGACCCTTCGATGATCCGCTCCGCTTCAACCCCGCCACTCACGCCTGGCTCGATGATGCCCTCTTCGAAATGCGCCATGTGGTGCGTGTCCTGCCGCCGTCACTGGTGCGCTCGTACCGCAACCTGGACGAGCTACCCGACGCTGCGTTGAGAGGAGACCAGCAACCCCTTGTACTGAGATTCCCTGGCTACCGTACGGACCAACCGTGGCAGTTGTCGGAACACTCCGGCATGTGGCCCCGCACCCTACTGAGCGCCCAACCAGTGCTGGCCGCACTCTTGGCTGAACGCACCGAGGCCATCGCTGCATCCACACCTGCGCCTGCACATGCGCTGGCAGACCCATATGCGTACCTATCAACGGGGCATCCGATCGACAGCGCCATGCGAGAGTCGTACCGCCACGGAGTCCTGGCTGCGCAACGACACTCCCTCACCGAGCCGCCCAACCCGTTCCTCGCGGGCGAAGAGGCGGCGTTTGTCGACTGGTTGGCCGAACCAGTGGACGGGGTAGGTCGCTACCTTCGGGCCCTGCGCGATGTGCGTCCGGATCTGGCTCGCACCTTTGCCACTGATGATGGGGCTCTTGCTCTGTGGGGAACTCGCGACGGACGTCGTGGTGGTGTGTGGCCACGGCTGCTCGAACGTCCGGACCGCAACTCATCAGTACACCTACCCAATGGTGGTACTGCGCCAAATCAGCATGCCGCCCTTGACGAGGTGGCACCTCGACGCGATCTGGCCGGGGTCAACGTGGTGGGCCTGCTGACTGCTGAGTTGGGCGTGGGTGAAACCGGACGAAACGTGTTGCGGGCCATCGAACGCTCCGGGGTGCCGCACTCCGTGGTGGTGGACGAGGGCACTGCCAATCGTCGCCAACATCCACTGAACAGCACCGCCACCGCTGGGTTCCGCTATGACGTGGACGTTGTCATCGTCAATGCCGATGTGCTGGCCACCACCCTCAGTCGCCATGGTCGTGCAGGGCAATCGGAGCGTCCCACCATTGGGGTTTGGTCATGGGAGCTCACCCAGTTTCCGCCTTCTATGTATCCGGCATTTGCTCTCCTCGATGAGGTGTGGGTGCCAACACAATTCATGCAGCAGGGCATTGCGGCGGCCGCCGCGGAGCACGGTGTTGACGTGTTCGTGGTGCCCGTTCAGCTTCCCTATGTACGCGTAGCACCGCGTCCGGCGGATGTGCGTCGGGTGGCGCAGGCTCACTGCATACCCAGTGATTGCCCGTGCTTCATGTTTGCCTTTGACTACCTGTCCGTGGCCGAGCGCAAGAACCCGTGGGGCGTGGTGGAGGCGTTTCGCCGGGCCTTCCCCCAGAGTGAACCGGGGGGGCCGGTGTTGGTGGTGAAGTCCATCAACCACGAGTTCAAACCTATGGGGCGAGAGCATCTCCTTCAAGCAGTGGGGCATCGCCACGACATCGTATTGGTGGAGCAGTACTTGGACACCACCGAACGCGATCTACTGCTGGCCCGAGCCGATTGCTATGTGTCGCTGCATCGAGCGGAGGGATTGGGCCTCACCATGGCCGAAGCCATGGGACTGGCCATACCGATCATCGCCACCGGGTGGTCTGGCAACCTCGACTTCATGACCGCTGACAACAGCTACTTGGTGTCATCGGAGTTGGTGCCAATTGGCCCTGAGGTTGAGGTCTATGCCGGGCTGGGGTGCTGGGCCCAGCCGTCGGTGGAGCATGCCGCCGAACTTATGCGGTCCGTGGTGGCCGATCCGGTGGCCGCGACAGCCCGGGGCCAACGCGGTCAGCGTGACCTGCAAGAGCGCAACGCCAGCGACGCCGACGCCGAGTTCATCATCGAACGGTTGCGCGCCGTGCGCACCTCCAGGAGGAAATCGTGACCGACCCAGCAGGATTGCGCAACAACGTCCAGAGGGCTGCCGTCCGAGTCATTGCCTCGGAACTGGACCGTCGATCAGCGGCCCTGGAACAGGCACTGGTGGATCTCACCGCCAGGGTGGAATCCATGGCTGTTGAAGCACGAGATCATCGCCGCGCCACCGACGCATCGCTGAACCGGGCGTTGGAGCATGTCAACGAAGTGGCCCGTCAGCAGGATCGACTATCGGCACGAGTGGAGGAACTGGCCGGGCGAGTACGAGCACGCGAGGCCGTGGATGCCGAACTGGCCGAGGCCATCAGTGATATGCGCGCAGATGTAACTGCGGCGCAAACCGCATTGTCATCAATCACTGCGGTCCTGGATCGTGGCACTATCCGTCCAGGATGAATGAGCGGAAATGACCAACCCCCGCCTCATCCAAACGAGCCCGCAACCGTGTGCCGTTGGCCTCGTGTACTTCCACCAATACTTCGCCCTCTCGGTGCACCGCCGCCACCATGTCGCCACGGTCGTAGGGGATCAACAACTCCGTGACGGCGGTCAGAGCACGTACCCTGTCGCTCAGGGCCTGCAACAAATGCGTGACGCCGTCGCCCGTGGCCGCTGACACCGCCACCGAGGACGGGAAGTCGCGCAACAGTTGATCCACCCGCTCGGGCCATGCCGCGTCTGCTTTGTTGAGTACCAACAACTGGGGTACGTGGTTGGCGCCGATTTCCTCCAGTACCGATTCCACTGCGCGCATATTTCCTTCAGGGTCAGCGCTACTGGCATCCACCACATGGAGCAACAGGTCGGCTTCGGCCACCTCGGCCAACGTGGACTTGAACGCTTCCACCAACTGATGGGGCAGGCTGCGTACAAACCCCACCGTGTCGCTGATGAGCACCACCTCACCACCGGGTAGCGCCAAACGCCGAACGGTAGGATCGAGGGTGGAGAAAAGCTTGTCTTCCACCAATACCCCGGCATCGGTGAGGCGGTTGAGTAATGTGGACTTGCCGGCGTTGGTGTATCCCACACTGGCCACATGGGCTTGACGGTTACGGCGGCGACCCTTACGTTGCGTGAGCCTCACCTTGTCGAGATCTTTGATCTGGGTCTCCAGACGGTGCATCCGCTCCAACAGCCGTCGGCGGTCCACCTCCAGCTTCGTTTCGCCCGGACCGCGGGTGCCGATACCACCACCCTGTTGGCTGAGCGAACTGCCCTTGCCCCGTAGCCGCGGTAGCCGGTAGCGCAGTTGGGCCAACTCCACCTGGGCTTTGCCCTCGGCACTACGAGCATTCTGGGCGAAGATATCGAGGATTACGGCGGTGCGATCAATGGCGGTACGTTTCAACAACCGTTCGAGGTTCTTCGACTGCGACGGCGACAATTCAGTATCGAACACCACGGTGTCGGCATCCACGGTTTCGGACACCTCGCGCAGTTCCTCAGCCTT
>JANYHQ010000670.1 GCA_025358985.1 Acidimicrobiales bacterium | reverse complement strand
ACGCCTGGGCCTGCAGTACTGATCCAAACTTCCAAGCGGGACACCATTCCCCTCGAGTGATGACTACGTCCGAATCCATGAACCCGCCCGACAACGCCAACCCGCTCAGAGGGAAAAATCACGCATGAGCGCTGCCCTGCTCGACGCGTGCGTGCTCTACCCAATCGGTCTACGAGACACACTGCTCAACGTTGCGGAGGCTGGTTTGTTACCGACTGTTGTGGACCGAAGAGATCCTCGCCGAGACGAGCCGCAACATCGTCGAGAACACGCCAGGGCTCACCATCGAACACCTCAACAAGACGTTCGCGGCAATGCGACGGGCGTTCCCGGAAGCGATGGTGGAGGGATACGAACATCGAGTCGAGGAGATGACAAACAATCCGAAGGATCGTCACGTGCTCGCCGCGGCGGTCGTTGGCGGCGCCGACATCGTGGTGACCGCCAACCTTCGACACTTTCCAAAGAGCGCCTGTTCTCCCCACGGAATTGCCAAGTTGGCCCCCGAACGAATCGGTGCTGTCGGCGCAGTGACGGTTCTCGCCTTCGCCGGCCGACTCGTTCCGGCCACTCTGCTCGTCACCCTTGTCGGCGTAGTGTTGGCGATCACGTCGACGATCACCTGGCGAAGATTCCGCAGTAGCGACTTCGCCCGGGCAGGCGATCTGAGCTTCAGTGCCCGAGCCGCCCCTTGATGAACTCCGGGTAGTCAATCGACTTCCGCACTCGAATCTTCCCGCTCGGCGGGCACGAATTCGTCGAGGTCATGCCGAGCGTCAGCCTTGTCGACCAGTTCGACCTTGCGTCGGGTGCCGTCGGGGAAGCGCACCCACGCCATCTCGCGCGGTTGCGGCATTGAGCCGTGGGTGAGTGTGTCGGGGACGAGCGGGGCGAGGGAGGGACGCCTCGAACCCCGCAGAGGCCGGTGTGGAGAGTGCCCAAGAAGCGCAGCGGGGGCGGGACCCGCCACCATCGAACACATCGTGGAGACGAACGGGATCGAACCGTCGACCTCCTGCTTGCAAAGCAGGCGCTCTACCAATTGAGCTACGTCCCCGTTGAGGGATCAAAGTTTGCCACAGTGCTTCGGGGTTGCGGGCGCCATCAGCGGCCCGTGGAGCCTTCGAAACGGGCGCACTTCACGCCGCGCCGCGCCAGCTCTCGGAGGAACGGTAGCGGTTGCACCAGATCAGCCAAGCCGGCGGCGCCTTGAACGTTCAGTGTCCCCTCCACCACACCGGCCACTACCTGTGCCACCACAGCCCCGGCGGCCACTGAAGGTCGATCCATACAGGCCAGTACCACCACCCCGGCCATGCCGTCCTTGCGACCTCGGACCTCCACCCGGATGGCCCCAGGCCCCGCCTCGGCATGGGGCTTGCGCATCATGGGCAGCCACGCCGTGAGCCGATCCCGGCGGGTGGCGGCCACCCGCGCAGTGATGCGGGTAGCGGTGGGGAAGCATTGATGCAGGATCACCGCATCAGGTAAGGCGGCCCGATAGCAATCAGCTCCACCAATGGGATCTGGGAACCAGCACAACTCTCGGCCGGAACCACCTTGGCGCCGTACGAAGGCCCCGTCTTTCCAGTCGATGGCTTCGCCCGACAGAGCACTGTGGTGCTGACGCGCGCACGCTGGGCCTGCGGTACCGAGTTTGGCTACGTGGATCTCGTCGACCGTGTCGAACTCCGATGCGCCATGACGGGCCAGCACGTCGCTCAGCCCCGGTGCAAAACCTGCCCCCACCACCATGTGCAAACCAGCCGAGTGCGCCACCGAATGAAGACCCAGCAAAGCGTGGGTGTCGTCCACCGAATCACTGGTTGACACCACATGGACACCGGCTCGCAACGCACTCTCAGCCAGGTCCAGATGCCCGGGAGGCTGAGCCAGCACCACCACCGAAGGAGAGCAACTGAGCGCCTCACCTACCCCAACAGAAGACCGCTCCCCAATCACCGTATGCAGACGAGTCGCCACGGCTTCATCGGAGTCGTAGAGCACCAGGTCGGTGATGCCGGCAACACTCAACAATTGACGCGCCGCCCGCATACCAACCGTTCCGCATCCAACAATGGCGATTCGCATCCAGCGTTACCGGAGGTCCGGGCCGCTGAGTTCTCGCCAACCGCCGCTCTGCGGTGGGACTCCACCGGTACCGCGGAGGCGAAGCACGGCGGCCACCAGGCCAGCGATGCTGACAGCGGCCAGGGCTCGACGAATTGCGCTCACGTGGGGCTAGCTGGAATCGAACCAGCGACCTTCACATTATCAGTGTGACGCTCTAACCAACTGAGCTATAGCCCCGCAGGGACGAGGAGCGTACACCACGACATTGACGCTCTCGGTCCCCTCACGATGTGGCCTCGCGCGCTGTTTGTAGCCAATCGTCGGTAACCGTCTCCGGTTCCACGGTGGGTGACGGCAAGGACGCCATAGCCGAAACACTGGCGCCGCGCTCCTGCGCTGTGTTTTCGTGCTCGCCAGGCCCCCCGACTCCCTCCGGTTGTGCAACAGCCGGGGCCGCTGAGCCTTTCTTGGATCGCTTGCTTCGGTGCTTTCCCTGTCTTGCAACGTCGGGTGGTGGTGCGGGCCCAGATACCGGCAATGGACTTCTCGCGGCAGCCGCCGGCAGCCGAGGCGCTTCTTCGAGCACGCTGAACACCAGCCCTCCGAGCAGTCCAGACAGCGAGTTGAACAAGAAAGCAAGGACCACCGTCCCCACGGTGTTGATGAGTACCAGCACCCCGGCAACGCCGAGTGAGCCTCGAAACAACACGGGGCCTTTGATCTCGAAGTCTCGGGCGAAGCCGACATCTTCGAGGAACTTGGCCACCCGGTCGACGGTGCCCAGTTTGCGGCCCACCTGCCACACCACCACCAGCGCCCCCAGGGTGACCACTGCGCATGCGAGATGAAAGGCCAAGGCCAGTTTGGCCACCGGCCACAATTCCAGGCGCCGCACCTGCCGTCGAACCCTCACGCCGCGACGTCGACGTGTAGTCACGATGAGACGTTACCTCCCGTATCCATCGTTGTTGTGCTGGCGACCTCCGTGCTTGATGGTTGCGAGGATTGGACCTCGGTGGTGGTCGGCCCTACGGAAGGAGGCGGAGGAGGCGGGGGCGGTTGCTCGTAGTGGGCGTCGGCGCTGGCCTCGCCGTCTCCCACCCTCACGGTGACATGAGCATCGGTGCCCCTGGCCGAGTTCACCAGGGAGACCGACACCAACACTGCGCCGTTGGCAGTGGCCAGGTTGTAGGCCGCTTGTTCTCCGGCCACCGCAGCTGCCAAGGCGGCAGCGTCGGCGGCCGTTTGCGCTTTCGACCTTTCCACCATGGCGCCACCGAACTGGGCCGCCCACCACATCATCATTGCCGCTAGCACCATGGCACCGGATATCAACACCGTGACCGTGCCGCGTTCGTGTGCGTCCACGCGCACCACCCCTTCGCATCGTTGAGTTCGAGTTGAGGGGGAAGTGGGCGAATCAGCGAATGGGGGTTCTCAGTCAGTCGGACTCGTCGGCCACTACGCCGTCGGAATTGATGACCTTGGCCACCGATGCGACCGTGGCCCCGGCGTCCATGTTCATCACCCGAACTCCGGTGGCCTCTCGGCCCTGCGAGCTGATCTGACCAACCGACACCCTGTTGATGACCCCGCCATCGGACACCAACATGATCTCGTCCTCGGGCTCCACGGTGAATGCGGCCGTGAGTTGGCCTTTGCGGACCGGCAATTTGATGGCAATGACACCCTGACCGCCTCGGCCCTGCTGGTTGAACTTCTCCACCTTCACCCGTTTGCCGAATCCGGCGTTGGTGATGAGCAGGATGTCGGTGCTGTCGTCCACCATGTCGCAGCTCACCACTTCGTCGGTGGTACCCGATTTCAGTTTCATGCCCCGCACACCGGCCGCTGCCCGGCCCATGGACCGCACCTCTTCTTCGTTGAAACGGATAGCCATTCCCAAACGGCTCACCATGAGCACATCGTCGGTGCCGTTGGTTTGGATGACCTTCACCAACTCGTCCTCGTCACGTAGGTTCACGGCGATGAGTCCGGCCCGCAACGAACTGTCGTACTCGCTCATCAACGTCTTCTTCACCTGACCCAACTTGGTACAGAAGAACAGATAGCGATTGTCTTCATATGTACGCGTATCGATTATTGCTTGGACCTTCTCATCGGGTCCCAACGGCAGCAGGTTCACAATGGCCGTCCCACGAGCGGTGCGATCCTTCACCGGAATCTCGTGCGCCTTGAGGCGGTAGACGCGACCACGGTTGGAGAAGAACAACAGATACGCATGCGCGGACGTGGTTATCAGCTCGGTGACGTAGTCATCGTCTTTGAGCTTGGCGCCCGTGATGCCACGACCGCCGCGACCTTGGGTACGGAACGTGTCGGCCGGCATCGCCTTGATGTAGCCAATCTTGGAGAACGTGATCACCAGTTCCTGATCATCGATGAGATCCTCGATGCTCATGTCGCCAGGATCGAACGTGATGACAGATCTACGGGGATTGGCAAACTCAGTACGGATCTCCGTGAGCTCGTTCTTGATCACTGCGCGCAACACCGAGGGGTCATTGAGAATGGTGGTGAGCTCGGCAATGGTGGCCCGCAGGGCGGCCATCTCGGTTTCCAGTTCAATACGACCGAGGCGGGTGAGGCGCCCCAACTGCAGATCCAAAATGAAGTTGGCCTGCTCTTCACTGAACTCGAACGGCGCCGTCATCAACGCTCCACGGGCCGCCGCACGATCATCAGAGGCACGGATGGCGGCGATGATGGCATCGATGAGGTTGAGGGCCTTGATGAGGCCCTCAACGATATGGGCCCGCTTGTTGGCTTTGTCGAGGCGATTCTGAGAACGGCGGGTGATGACGTCGACCTGATGGGCGATGTAGTGCTGAAGGCACTGCAACAAAGTAAGCGTACGTGGCACCCCGTCCACCAAAGCCACGGTGTTGACACTGAACGTGCTCTGCAGGGCCGTGTATTTGAACAAGTTGTTGAGTACCACGTTGGCGTTGGCGTCACGGGCCAGGTCGATCACCAACCGGGTCTTGCCCTTGGCCGACTCGTCATTGGCATTGGTGATGCCACTGAGCTCACCGGACTTCACCAGGTCACCCAGTCTGCGCAGGATGGCATCGGGGCTGGACTGATATGGCAGTTCCGTGACCACGATGTGGACTTTGTTGTTTTTGCCCTCCTCGATCTCAGCCACTGCTCGCATCTTGATGGAACCCTTACCGGTGCGGTACGCGTCCATGATTCCTGAGCGGCCCAGGATCAAGGCGCCAGTGGGGAAATCAGGTCCTTTGACAAACGCCATGAGCTCGTCCACGGTGGCGTCGGGGTGCTCCAGCAGATGCACCACGGCGTCACATACCTCACCCAAGTTGTGGGGTGGGATGTTGGTGGCCATACCCACAGCAATGCCCTGGCTGCCGTTGACCAACAGATTGGGGAAGCGGGCCGGCAGCACGGTGGGCTCTTGGAACTCGCCCGAATAGTTGTCGACGTAGTCGACGGTATTTTCGTCCAGCCCCGCCAGCATGCGCTGGGCCAAAGGTGCCAATCGAGACTCGGTGTACCTGGCGGCGGCCGCCCCGGCATCGGGGGAACCAAAGTTTCCGTGTCCGTCGATGAGCGGATGACGCAAGCTGTGGGGTTGGGCCATACGCACCAACGCGTCATAGATGGAGCTGTCCCCGTGGGGGTGGTACTTGCCCATGACGTCGCCGGTGATACGCGCGCTTTTCAAATGAGGACGATCCGGGCGGGCATTGAGCTCGTCCATGCCGTACAGGATGCGTCGGTGCACCGGCTTCAGTCCGTCGCGTACATCAGGTAATGCGCGCGACACAATGACGGACATGGCGTAGTCCATGAAGGACCGTTCCATCTCCTCTTGGATCTCGATTGGTTCGATGTTGCCGAATTCGAGTGGTGGTTCGATGTTGGTCATTGATCAGCCCTCTTCAGATGTCCAGGAAGCGGACGTCGTTGGCGTTTTGCACGATGAACTGCTTGCGGCTGTCGACGTCATCGCCCATAAGCACGCTCATGACTTCGTCGGCGATGGCCGCCTGCTCAACGGTTACCTTGAGCAGTGTGCGTTTGGCGGCGTCCATGGTGGTGTCACCGAGTTCGTCGGCGTCCATTTCGCCGAGACCCTTCAGTCGATTGAACTCGTATTTCTTGTTGGGGTTGGCCGCCAAGAACGCGTTACGTGCCGAGTCGTCCTTGAGGTACTGCTTGTCCTTGCCCACCACCACGCTGAACAGCGGCGGTTGAGCGATGTATACGAAGCCGGCCTCCACCAACGGCTTCATCTGCCGGTAGAAAAACGTAAGCAGCAGCGTCCGGATATGGGCGCCGTCAACGTCGGCATCACACAGCGCGATGACCTTGTGATAGCGGGCCTTGGACACGTCGAACTCTTCACCCACTCCGCCACCCACCGCCGAGATGAGTGCCTGGATCTCGGCGTTGCCCATCATCTTGTCGATTCGGCTGCGCTCGACATTGAGGATCTTGCCGCGGATGGGCAGGATGGCCTGCACCTTGGGGTTACGCGCATCTACCGCAGAACCGAGGGCAGAGTCGCCCTCCACGATGAACAGCTCGCATTCCGGAGCGTTCTTGCTGGAGCAGTCCTTGAGCTTGCCGGGCAACCCTCCCCCGAAGGTTGCGCTCTTACGTACCGTTTCCCGGGCCTTGCGGGCAGCGATGCGGGCCTGCTGAGCCTGCAGCGACTTCTTGATGACGCGGTTGGCCTCCGTGGGGTTTTCTTCCAACCACTCGGCGATTTTCTCGTTGGTGGCTTTCTGCACCAGGGTTTTCATGCTGGTGTTGCCTAACTTGCCCTTGGTTTGACCCTCGAACTGCGGCTCACGCAATTTCACGGAGATGATGCT
>JANYHQ010000665.1 GCA_025358985.1 Acidimicrobiales bacterium | reverse complement strand
TATCTCGGCGACGTCGTCTACCGCCCGCTGCCAATCGTTGGTCTGCGGCGCAAGGTTGAGCGTGGTGCATCCAAGGTGTACATAGGGTTGTAGGAAGTCAGCTATCTCCTGCGGCGTGCCGTATGGGCTGTAGCGCTCGAAGCGCTCAAACGGCAATTGGTACATGGCCTCAACCGGGGCGGCGACGGCGGCGCGTGCCGTATCGCGATCAGGACCAAGCCCCACCCATGGTTGAAATCCATGACGGGTCACCAACTCTGCGCGTCCGGCATCGGCCGCATGTCCTTGTACCGTGGCGATTCCCTCACCAAATCGTGATGCGGTGGTCCACGCCGCCAACCACCCATCACCAAGGCGCCCGGCCCGGCGCAGTGCTGCGGGGGAACGTCCTCCCACCACCATGGGGATCGGGTGGCCCGGGACCGGCACGATGCTGGCCCGTTCCAGAGTGAAAAACTCCCCCTGGAAATCCAGTGTTTCTCCGTTCAGCAACGCGCGGATGATGGTCATGCTCTCGTCCATTCGCCGGCCCCGGGTGCGCGGGTCCACCCCGCAGATTTCCACTTCATGGCGGTCCTCGCCGCCCACTCCTACCCCGAACTCCATCCGCCCATGGGTGGCAGTGGCAAATGTGGACAACTGCCGGGCCACCAACACGGGATGACGCAGCGGCAGTAGGTACACGCCCAGACTCACGGCCAGACGGGGCTCGGCGGCCGCCATTGCAGTGGCCTGGACAATACCGTCGACCCCCCAACCGGTATGAAAGCTCACATGGTCGCTGGCTCCCACATGATCGATGCCAGCATCGGCCATGGCCCGCAACACCTCCCTCCACACCGCTGCTCCCTCATCCATGACGGCGCGGGGTATGAACATGCCAACCCTGAGCGTGGGTGCGTTGGTGCTCATCGGGGAGATCTCACCAGCCCCTCTTGGGCAATGGTGGCCAGGTGCACCCCGGCTTGGGAGTGAACGGATCCGGTGGCCATACCGCGAGCGTTCACCAGACCATGGCCCGCCATGTCGAACAGGTTCCATTGGTTGGCGCGCACCGGACGGTGGAACCAGATGTTGTGATCCAACGAAGCTGTCATCATCTGATCCCACGACAGACGATCAGGATGCGACATCACGATGGAGTCCATCGGGTTGTGATCTGACAGATAGGCCAGGGCGCAGGCGTGCATCACCGGGTCGTCGCCGAAGTCCTCGTCGGGGGCCATCCGGACCCGCATCCACAGCTGCGAGCGGGCCACCCCGGCGGTCTTGGGGATCTCGCGGATCTCGCCCATACCCGACCATTCGTTTTCGGGCAGCGACTCCGGCGAGGGAAGGCCTTCGGGGAGTCCGCCGGACTGGATGTCGTAGTCGGCCTCGTGACGCTGGAAGCTGGCGTCGAGATTGAGTATGGCGCCGCCGGACTGGCGGGCTACCACTCGGCGGGTGGTGAACGAGCGGCCCTCACGTAGTCGGTCCACGTCGAACAGAATGGGTTCCCCGGGTGTACCGCCCAACACAAAGTATGCGTGCAGAGAATGTACGTGGTGGTCGGGATTCACCGTGGCCGCCGCCGCCATCAGCGACTGCGCCACCACCTGTCCTCCGTATACCCGACCCCACGCATACGGAGGGGTTTGACCAAGGAAGAAGTCGGCCGCCACCCGCTCCAGGGTCATGAGTTCGCGGAAGGTGGTGGGCGTGGTGCCGATCATGGTCACAGACCGTACCGGGTGCATGATGACGGAGATGAGTGCGAGCACCCGTGTGGAACTCTTGGTGGCCGCCGATGACCGTACCGGGGCGTTGGAAACAGCAGGTATGTGTGCCGCCGCCGGAGCGGGCGCGGTACTCGTGACGACCGAGCTCATCGATGCTGGGCGAACGGCCACGATGGTGGTTGACCTGGGAACCCGTCACCTCTCTGGCGCTGCTGCCGGTGAGCGGGCAGCGGCCATGGAAGGGCTGGCCTCGGAGCGGGCGGCCCACAAGATCGACTCCACACTGCGGGGCAACTGGGCGGCGGAACTGGTGGCCCGTCATCGGGTGAGTGGCCGCCGAGTGTTGGTGGTGCCGGCGTTTCCGTTGGTGGGTCGTACGTGTGTGGACGGAGTGGTGCTGGAGCACGGAGTGCCGGTGGCCAATGGGTCGACGGCCGGCGATGTGCGATCGGCGGTGCGCTCGAGTCGCCCGGCCGACCATTTGCGGGCAGCGGGTGCCGTGGAGGTGGACGTACTCGCCACGCTCCACGAAGCGCAGCACTGGCTGGATGGTTCAGGCGCTGGGTTCGCCGTTTGCGATGCCACCTCCTGGGATGACTTGGTGGCGGTGGGACGAGCAACGGCCGGGGCCGGACACGTACTGCTCGCTGGCACCGCCGCTACCATCGCCGCCTCCGTACTCGCCACGGCTGAGCCCTCACCGTGTGCGGTGACCCTGTCGGCGCCCGTGCTCATTGTGTGCGGCAGCGTGCATCCGATGGCCCGAGCCCAGGTGGATGCGTTGATGGCCGCCGGTGTGGAATGCACGTCGGTGGATGGCGACGGGCCGCTTGTGGCGGCACTACGGCGTGGGCAGCCTGGTGTGTTGAGCACCACCATGCCCGCCGGGGCAGTGGCCCATCACGAAGCCGAGGGGACAGCGGATCGGCTGGCGGCGAGGGGGTTGGCGATGGTCAAGGATGCGGGGGTGCAAACGCTGATCATCATCGGGGGCGACACGGCGGCGGCGGTGTTGGGCTCCCATCCGGTACGGGTAGGAGGCACCGTGGCGGCCGGGATGCCGTGGTGTCGCCGGGTCGACGGTGACGGCCCACTCGTGGTTACTCGAGCCGGCGGGTTCGGCACCGCCACTTCGCTAGTAGAGCTGCTGGACGTACTGGCATGAGTACACCGATGGCCATCACCATGGGCGATGCATCCGGGGTAGGTCCCGAGATTGTGTTGCGGCGCTTTGGCGAGGGTGGCCTCACCGGTGACGTGGTGGTGTACGGCGATGCCACCATTCTGCGTGCTGGCGCTGCGCTTCTGGGTATCAACGTTACGCTGCACGTCATCACCACCCCGTCGCAACGCGTTGGCGGACAACTGAACGTCATCGACATGGCACTACTGAGCGCCGCCGATCACACCCCAGGGCAACTCAGCGGGGCGGCCGGAGCGGCGGCCAGAGCCTATGTGGAGCGCGCCACTCTCGACGCGTTGGCCGGCACGGTGGCGGGCGTGGTCACCATGCCCATGAACAAGGAAGCCACACAATTGTCAGACCCCGCATTCGTGGGTCATACCGAGTTCATCTCGCAGTTGTGCGGCGCATCCAAGGTCACCATGATGCTCACCGCAGGCGACTTGGCGGTGACGCATGTGAGCACGCATTGCTCGCTGCAGGAGGCCATCCGCCGGGTGGAGCCGCAACGAGTGTTCGACGTCATCGAGCTCACCCACCGCACACTGAGCCAGTTCTTGGCCCACCCGCGCATAGCGGTATGCGGTCTCAATCCCCATGCTGGCGAGCATGGACTGTTTGGCACTGAGGATGCTGAGCACATCACGCCGGCCATCGAGCGGGCCTGTGCGGCGGGTATCGATGCCAGTGGTCCCCATCCGGCCGACACTGTGTTTTTCCAGGCCGTGCACCGCCACCGCTATGACGCAATCGTATGTATGTATCACGATCAGGGGCATGGCCCTATGAAGCTGCTGGCCTTTGATTCTGGGGTCAACGTGTCCATCGGGTTGCCCATCATCCGTACCTCAGTGGACCACGGCACCGCCTTCGACATTGCGTGGCAGGGCCAGGCTTTCACCGCCTCGTTGCATCACGCATTGGAATACGCCTGGAAGCTTCGGGGGGTGCCTGCGTGATGGATAGCGACGTTCGATTCACGCGGATCCGTGTGCGTATGGATGAGCCGATGATCGTCGATGTCAGCGCGCATACGGATGCGGCGCTGGCGGCGTCTGGCGTGGTGATCGCGTCGGGCGCCGAGGTGGCCATTGCCATTGGTTCGCGCGGTATCGCCGACTTGGCCACGGTGGTGCAACGGGTGGTGTTGTGGGTCCGGGCTCAGGGTGGAGTGCCATTCTTGGTTCCGGCCATGGGCAGCCACGGTGGGGCCACGGCCGAGGGTCAACGGGAGGTATTGGAGTCGTACGGCATGACGATGGAGGGCGTGGGTTGTGACATCCGCTCTTCCATGGGCGTGGTGGAACTGCCCGCTGACAGCTGCCCGGTACCGGTGTACACCGACGCCACGGCGGCCGCCGCCACGCATACCATTGTCATCAATCGAGTCAAGCCCCATACCGACTTTCATGGACCATACGAAAGTGGGCTCATGAAGATGATGGCCATCGGGCTGGGCAAGCGGCACCAGGCCGAAGCTCTGCACGCATATGGTGTCAAAGGCCTGCGCGAGTTCATGCCGTTGGTGGCTCACCAGGTGCTGGCCCACGCCAATGTGGTGCTGGGGGTGGCCATCGTGGAGAACGCCCTGGATCAGACCATGGCGGTGGAGGCTATCGTGGCCGAGCGCATTGCTGAAGACGAGCCGTTGCTATTGAACGCAGCTCGGGATCACCTACCCCGGCTCATCACCGACCACCTCGATGTGTTGCTGGTGGACCGTATGGGCAAGGACATCAGCGGTGTGGGCATGGACACCAACGTCATCGGTCGTATCGGCATCTACGGGCAGCAGGACCCGGACACACCGCGTATCAACATGATTGCCTGTCATTCGTTGACGCAAGCATCGCACGGCAATGCTTGCGGTATGGGATTGGCCGACATCGTCACCCGCACGCTGGCCGACGCCATCGACCACGAGGTGACTCGTACCAACATCGTCACGTCCGGGTTCTTGCTGCGCGGAAAGCTGCCATTGGTGGCCGATGACGACCGTCACGCTTGGGAGTTGTGTCTGCGCGGGGCTGGGGTGGTTGACCCGTCCACGGTGCGAGCAGCGCGCATCGTTGACACACTGCACTGCAGTGAGTTGTGGGTCACCAATGCGGTACTCGCCGATCTGGATGCCCCTGGGCGCTCGGCCGAGTTCGACGTGGTGCAGCGTAACCTGGTGTTACACGATGGCGATGGTGCGTTGAGGCCGTTCTAGGGATTCAACATCCGATTGAGCCAGTCGTCGCTGGCCACCCGGGCTCGGCGCGACAACTGGGTACCCGGCAGAAACGCATCGAAACCGTGAGGGGCACCCGGATACACATGCAGTTCGGTGGGGACCCCGGCTCGGTTGAGGCGAGCGGCATAGTCCACGTCCTCGTCCAGGAAGCCGTCCAGAGAACCCACCAACACGTACGTGGGTGGCAAGCCGGAAAGGTCGGTGGCGCGGGTGGGGGCGGCGTAGGCGGGGATGTCGTTGGTGCCGTACAAGTCACCCAGATAGGCCTTCCAACCAAACGTATTGGCGGTGGGTGACCACACCGGCACGTCCCAGGTACTCGACTCCGTCACTTGCCTATCGTCGATCATGGGATATACGAGGTATTGAAAAGCCACCGGCACCTCGGCCTTGTCGCGGGCCAGCAGACCGAGGCCAGCGGCCAATCCACCTCCGGCACTGGCGCCGCCGATGCCGATCCGGGAGGGGTCTATGCCCAATTCAGTGGCATGTATGTACGTATACAATAAGCCCGCATAACAATCATGTAGAGCCCCGGGGTAGGGCGTCTCGGGTGAAAGTCGATAGGCCACCGATACGCCGGAACAGTTCAGGGCGGTGCAGAGGTGATCGAACATGGGGTCGTTCTGCTCGGCCAGTCCGCTGACGTAGCCACCGCCGTGTACCCAGTACAAGCACCCGAGGCGGTCATCGGCGGCGCTCTTGGGTCGCGTGATGTGGAGTCTGATGTCGGGGTCGCCGTCGGTACCGGGGATCACGATGTCGCGCCGTTGCACTGCGTCGGACCGTTTGGCCGCCTCGGCCTGGGTACGCCGCTGCTCGCGCATCTCGGGAAGCATGTCGTTGTTGAGTCGCAGCGGCGGCATGGCCAATGCAGTGAGGGCGGCAGCGATCTCGGGGTCCAGCAGGCGCTCGACATCCATGGGGGACTCCTCAGGTTCAGGCAGGTTTCAGACGACCCGTGAGGATTGCACATGCGGCCACAGCGAGCCAGACGTCGGTGGCACTGAGACCAAGGCGTTGGAACAACCCATGGGCCGGACCGGCCACCGTTCCAGCCAGGCAGGCGGCGGAAAAGGCGGCCACGCCCCGTGACGCCACCGCCGCTCGGGGAAATCCCCCAGCGCGCAACTGACCAGCGGCCAGCAGTGGCGTGGCGGCCAACGAAACGTATCCCAGGGTGGCCCAGGCCCCGTGCAGTGTGTCCACGGTGGACGAGTGATCAAGAGGAAAGGCGGCAACCCCCAACGTGGCGGCCGCCGTGGTGGCTGCCGCCATCCAAGCTCGTCCCGGCAGGTGGTGGCGCAGGGCCACCGAAAATGCCCCCACGCCAACGGTGAATCCCACGAAGCCGCCCGTCATCAATGCCCGGGTGGGGGCGTGCACGGCGGCCAGACGACTGATGGCATCGTCGACCATGGAGTACCCGGGGATGCGGGTGGCGCCCACGGCCCAAGCGCCGATGAACGCGGCGGGGCCGGCGATGCCCCCGACGGCCAACCAGCGGGTTTGTATTGGGGCCATATGACGTGAACCTTACCCACCCCGTAGCGTGCGCGGCATGGAACTCACCGACAAGATCATCGTCATCACCGGTGCAGCCGGAGGCATCGGCTCGGCCTGTGCCCGACGCTTCGCCGCCGAACAGCCGCGCCTGCTGGTGTGCGCTGATCTGGACGTGGCGAGTACCCAACAACTGGCGACATCCATCAACACCTCGGCCGGACGGGAGGTGGCCATCGGCCGTCACTGCGATGTGGGCAACGAGGCATCGGTGAAAGCGTTGATAGAGGAGATCGCCGCCACTTACGCCACCATCGACATCTACTTCGCCAACGCCGGAGTGTCCGTGAGTGCCGGCCCGCTCGATGGCGACGAAGCATGGGACCGTGCGTGGCGGATCAACACCATGGCCCACGTATGGGCAGCCCGACACCTGCTGCCGGCGTGGTTGGACCGAGGGGAGGGTTACCTCGTGACCACCGCCTCCATGGCGGGCATCCTCACCTCCTTGGGCGACGGCGCATACTCCACCACCAAACACGCCGCCGTGGGCTTCGCCGAATGGATGGCCATCACGTACAAAGCCGATGGCATCCGAGTATCGGTGTTATGCCCTGGCGGTATCAACACTCCCATGTTGGCTGGGCTCATCGGTGATGTGGAAAAGGCTGCCCAATTCATTGGCGGTGGCGACGTGAAAGAACCGGAAGAAGTGGCGGACATCGTGGTGGCTGGAATCCGCGATGAAGCCACGTTGGTGATGACACATCCGGTGATGACCACCTATATGGAGCGAAAAGTGGCCGATCACCCTCGATGGGTGGCCGGTATGAGCCGCCTGTGGCAACGCCAGAAGCACCTCCTCGAAGGTTGAGCGGCTCAGAACGTGCTCGGCGGCGATTTTCGCGATTCCCGGCATTCGGTAGCTGCGTCCACGTCCTGCCCGCTCCACGCTGGGCCGCCCGTCGTTTTTCCAACATCAGGCAAGGAAATGACGCCGTTCACTCGCCATGAGCCGCAACTGTGGCGTGTACCCGCCAACTGGGCGCCACAGTCGCGCGCAATCCGCCACACTTGGTTCCCGCCCGGAATTCAGCCGCCACCCAGACGCTGGCCAGCTCGGGCCGTCAGCATCTGGGGTCATCGGCGGCCACCACTATCCACTTGGGCCCGTCCCGCACGAGTTTGAGCCCGTGGAGGTGCAGGTGGTGATGGTGCGGTTTGCACAGCAGGGCCAGTTCGTCAACGTCGGTGAGCCCGCCATGTTCCACCTCCACAATGTGGTGCACCTCACACCGCTCCGGTCGACAGTCACACCCGTCGAACACGCACTGACGATCCCGCACGATCACGGCTAGGCGCTGCAACGGTGTCGCCAAACGTCGGGACCGACCAAACTTGAGGATCCCACCCGACGCCGACCGGACCGCTGCGTACAACTCACTACGGTCCACCACCGCCAACGCATCACCCAACGGCACCGGGCCTTCACCCACCACCTCGGCATCCAACGTGGCCGCGTCGATCACCACCACCATCACCGGTTTGGCCACCGACGCGACCCCCTCTCCCCGCACCAACACCATCAGCGCATCCGCCAAACGGGCATCCAACGGAGCCCCGTGGTGGCCCCCCAACACATCAGCACGTTCGAGATGAGCGGCCCGCCACGCCTCATCACACAGCTGAGTGAGCCGACCCCACAACTCGGCCCCTTCCAGAGGCGTAAGCACCGCCCGCACACCAACACACCCATACTCAGCAGCAAAAAACCGCACCGAACGAGCCGCCTCTGCCGATCCGCCATCCCCGCCCCATCCCGATCCAGTTGAAACCGAGACACCGTACGAGCGAACTCCTCCGGTAACTGCTTACCCGCCAAACCCAACAACTCGGCCGCTTCAGCCACCCCCGAAAGAGACGCAAGGTGCTCCACCGACACATCCCCCACCGCCAACGCCTCACCCGCACCAACCACCGACGCCACCACCTCAGCCACCCGGGTCTGACGACGCGCCATTTGCGTGCTGACCCCCGTAACCCGGGCCACTTCCGCCGCCGCGTCACGCCCACCCCCCAACCCGGCGATCAACCGGGCACACGCCGCATCCACACACCGCCGCAAACGCTCCAGCTGCACCAAACCATCACAGATCTCCGTACGCGACCAACCCAACGGCGCCACCACCGGCACCACCACCTGACCCCACGCCATCGCCCCTCGCATACCAACAACTCTACGGACGGGGTATGACAAGTTTGGCTCCCTCCACGGCGGGTACAAAGGCGCATCTCATGGATCTCCACGACGGCACCCCCTTCTGGCCACGACGCGACGGCTTGCCAGCGGTGCACAACCCCCTACGCGCCAATGAAACGTGTGACGTGGTGGTCATTGGTGGAGGCATCACCGGATCGCTGGTGGCTCTCGAATTGACCAAGCGCGGCGCTGATGTGGTGGTCCTTGATCGACGCGATGCCGGTGGCGGCAGTACGTCGGCGAGCACCGCAATGCTGCAGTACGAAATCGACGAGCTGCTCATCGACCTCACCAAGGCAATCGGGGGCGAGCAAGCCGAGACTGCGTATCGTGAGTGTGGGCGCGGAATCGATCTCGTCGAACGCGCCACGCAGGAAGTGGGCCATATGTGCGGCTTCCGTCGATCGCCCAGCCTGTTCATGGCCGTCAAGGCGGGCGACGTGCACACCCTCGAACAGGAACTTTCTGCTCGTGCCGACGCCGGGTTCGACGTGAAGTGGCTGAACGCGGACGAACTTCGCTCACGATGGGATCTGGTTGGGCAGGCGGCCATCGAGTCAGCCGCAGGTGGATCGATAGACCCGTATCTGCTGTGCCATCACGCGCTCGTTCAAGCGACCAAGCGCGGCAGCCGTGTCTACGGACGTAGCGAAGCCGTGGCCTTCGAGTTCACCTCGCGTCGCGTCACGGTTCACACCTCACGAGATGTCACGGTGCGGGCAAAGTACGCAGTGTTCGCCACCGGATACGAGGTGAATCAGTTACTGCCTGAGCTTCCCATCGCTCTACACAGTTCGTTCGCTCTGGTCACACAGCCCATTGCCAATTTGGGCCAGCGCTATCCCAACGGAATGCTTTTCTGGGACTACGCCGATCCATATATTTACGGGCGCACCACCGACGACTCGCGTCTCTTGATCGGTGGCAATGATGAGCCATACCGGGATCCCCTTCGGCGTCGTCGAGCGCTGCCGACCAAGGCCCGCGCACTACTGGCCACCATTGAACGTCGCTTGCCGAACCTGAGTGATGTTGAGCTTGGTTACTCCTGGTGCGGAACGTTTGCCGAGACACCTGATGGACTGGCCTACCTCGGTGGTCACTCGCGCTACCCGCGTTGTCAGTTCGCACTCGGGTTCGGTGGAAACGGAATCACCTACAGCGCGCTGGGAGCGCAGTACATCGCCGACGCGTTGCTCGGACCGGGCGCCCCACCGGAGCAACACATTTTCCGGCTCGAACGACCCATCGTCAAACCCAGCTGATCACGCAACCGACCCACACGGTTGCCACCACTGCAATCATCGGATCGCTGCTGCCGTCCTGGCACAATAGGCCAATGAAAGCAGCCGTCTGTCGTGAGTTCGGTGCCCCATTGGTGATCGAGGATGTGCAATTGGCGCCACCCGGACCGGGCGAGGTGCAGGTACGCATGCAGGCCACCGCCATTTGCCACAGCGACATCACCTACGCGGAAGGAGGATGGGGCGGCACATTGCCAGCGGTCTATGGCCATGAGGGCGCCGGCATAGTGGAGACCGTGGGGGCTGGCGTCACCAACGTGAGTGTCGGACAACATGTGGTGGTGACCCTCATCCGCTCCTGTGGGCGTTGCCACGGGTGCATCACTGGCAAGCCGGTCACGTGCGATGCCACGTTCCCCCTCGATGAGCACAGCCCGTTGACCGACGCCCGCGGCCATGAAATTGTCCACGGCCTGCGGTGTGGTGCATTTGCCGAACAGTGCGTGGTGCATGAATCGCAATTGGTGGCCGTGCCTGATGACATCGCGTTTTCGGTGGCCTCGCTGTTGGCCTGCGGGGTCATCACCGGATTCGGCGCCGTCACCAACACTGCCAAGGTGGAGCCCGGCAGCCACGTGGTGGTGTTCGGCACCGGTGGGGTGGGACTCAACGCAGTACAAGGCGCGCATATCAGCGGTGCTCGTACGGTGATTGCCATCGACATCGCCGACAACAAGCTGGAAGCGGCCACCACATTTGGGGCCACGCACGTCATCAACTCCAGCACCCAGAACGTGGTGGATAAGGTACGTGAGCTTACTGACGGGCGCGGTGCAGACTATGTATTTGTCACCGTAGGGGTGAAAACGGCATTCGATCAGTCGTATGCACTGCTGGCAAAGTCGGGCAGCGTGGTTCTGGTGGGTATGCCCGCCAATGGTGTGATGAGCGAGATCGACCCGGGCACCCTGGCGGCTTATAGCCAAAACATACTGGGCTCCAAGATGGGCGGATCGCGCATTGCGGTGGACATCCCCAATCTGGTGGCGCTCTATCAACAGGGCCGTGTGAAGCTTGACGAACTGGTATCGGGCACGTATCCATTGGAGCAGATCAACGAGGCCATGTCATCGGTGAAGCGCGGCGAGGCCTTACGCAACGTCATCGTTTTCTAGAGATTCGAGGGAAGAGCATCCATGAAAGTTGTTGACATCAAGACGTTCGTGGTGGGCAACCCGCCGCCACGCTTCGGGGGCCGCTACTGGATTTTTCTGAAGCTCACCACCGACAGCGGCATCACCGGCGTGGGGGAGGTGTACACAGCCACGTTCTCCCCGCACATCGTGGCCCAGATGATCGAAGATGTGGCTGCCCGTCATGTCATCGACCAGGACCCGTTCCAGATCGAGACGATGTGGCGGCGCATCTACGGGCGAGGCTACGCCGGTCGACCGGACATCACCCTCGGTGGAATTCTGAGCGGACTGGAAATGGCGTGCTGGGATATCATCGGGAAAGAAACCAACAAGCCCGTTTATCAACTCCTGGGTGGTCAGGTTCATGAGAAGCTTCGTACGTACACCTACATCTATCCGCCCGACGATGTGGATGCCTATGCCGCCGATCCCATTTACAGCGACCCCGAAGCCAACGCCGCCAAGGCAGTGATGGAAATGGAGCGCGGCTTCACCGCCGTTCACGGCCGCTACC
>JANYHQ010000635.1 GCA_025358985.1 Acidimicrobiales bacterium | reverse complement strand
ACCAACTGCGCTCGGAAGTGAATGGGTTGGCCCTCAGCGGGGCGGCGGCTCGGGGGCGGCGGGCCACAGAACCTCGCAATAACGACGAGATCGGTCGATTGGCGCGTACGCTCAACCTGCTGCTGGAGCAGGTGGACGCGTCAGCCACCGCACAGCGACGCTTCGTAGCCGATGCGTCGCATGAGTTACGCGGACCGATCGCCAACATTCGGGTGGCAGTCGAAGTGGCTCGGGCCTATCCGGGCCAAGCGGACTGGCTCGCCGTGTCCAACGAAGTACTCACCCAGGACGGGCGCATGGGACGCCTGGTCGACGATCTTCCGATGTTGGCACGCGGCGATGACGATCCGGCGCGACGCCATGATGAAGCGCTCGACCTAGGTGTGATTGTTGAACAAGTGGTGGGGCAGGTCGCGCAACCCGGTATCCACCACGTGGCCGTACGCACTACCCGTTGCGACAGCACCGCTGTGATGGACGACCGCAATCAGCTGATCAGCATCGTTGCCAACCTGGTGGAGAACGCTGCTCGGTTCGCCACAACAGCCGTGACCGTGTCGCTGGTTTCAGCCGGCGGATGGGCCGAGCTTACCGTTACCGACGATGGTCCGGGAATCCCCGAGGCAGACCGTGGACGCATCTTCCATCGTTTCGTTCGCGTCGATGAGCATCGCGACCGAAATACCGGAGGCGCAGGACTCGGATTGGCCATCGTGGCCCGACTGGTGGCCGAACGCGGCGGAGTGGTGACGGTGAGCGATGCACGCCCTGGCGCAGTGTTCAGCGTTCGCCTTCCTCTACGCCGCTCCGACCGCTGACCGGCGCCCCCCCTTGGGCGACCTACGTGTAATGGCTGGAACGCCGCAACACAGCACACCGACTCCGGCAGCAACCAGATGTTGGAAGTCGAAAAGTCGGTGAAACACGATGGCATTGGCGAAGAGGAACATGGTCAGCGCGCATAGTGCAGCCAAGCGCCACCGTCGTGCCGTTTCGCTCCCTGTGGGCAAACCAAACGTGGCTGCGCCAATGGCGGCGAACATCGCCGATGACGTGCCGCCATCTCGCACCACCAGATTGTGGGCAGCAACGTGCGAGCCTTGCGCTGCGGCCAGCCGGAGCACCAACAAAATGGAAACACTCGACAGTAGATCGCCCATGAAGAAGGCCAATATGGTGCGTTTGCTGCGCAGAACGTACTCAGACGCGGCCAACAATGGAACGAGGGTCAAAATGCCGAGTCGTATGCCGTGGCCGTCCT
The DNA here is from genome assembly GCA_025358985.1 of Acidimicrobiales bacterium. Taxonomy (GTDB): domain Bacteria; phylum Actinomycetota; class Acidimicrobiia; order Acidimicrobiales; family JANYDT01; genus JANYHQ01. Next base: position 2,658 of record JANYHQ010000635.1, on the reverse strand, counting down.
GTACGAAGATGGCTGCCACCAAGCGATGCAGTTGCCAATGGAGTGCGATGTCAGCCCAGTTGTAGGTGAGTGCTGAGCGCAGTCCATCGTAGGAATCGCGATCGAGTTGCGTCACCACTTGCAAGGTCAACAACATCACGCTTACCGCTACTGTGAAAGGCAGTCGACGGCCCGCTGCCACTAACGTGCGAGCGGCCGCTCCCACCCAGCCCGCAGCCATTTCCAATCGACCGGTGTCCGCATGCGGCAGTTCACCCGCCCTGCTGGTGGCCACGGCGATTGGCAGTAGCTCCGTATCCGAGCGATACATCAGAAACCGGGGTTCCCAACGCGGACGCCATTTGTCTTTGAAGGATCGGAGTCCAGCGAAGTTGAAGACACGTCCACCGCGGTCATAGAGAATTCTCAGGGCCCGGTCCGGAACCGAGTCACCGCTGATGTTGGCGAACGGGGCCAGCCCCAGATTCATGCCTGTAAGTCCATCGGCGGCGAAGCGGCGGATCATGTTGACGAACAGGAAGTCCATCACCGGGCTATTTTCGTGAGGGTGGCGGCGCATGAGGTCGAAGTTGCCGTCGACACTGTTGAAGGACGGGACCACGTTGGTAAATGCCTGGATCACCCCCGATGGATCGTAGGCCGCCAATACGGTGGTGGACCGCAGGTAGGCCTCGTCGAATCGCCCAAGTGTGAACGTTCGCTCCCGATGGCCGCCATCGGCCAACCATGCATCAGACACAACGCGCAATCGGGACATGGTGACATCGTCGACGGCGGCCGCTAGTTTCACCACGGTCCAGCCGTCCCTCTCCATCTTGGCAGTCTTGGATCTGATGTTTTTGAAGTGGCTACCGGAGAGGGAAAACGACTCCACATCAACAATGGCCTCCTCCCCGATCTTCAACTCCTTCAACCCCAGCCTGGCGAGCAGTTCTGCTCCATTGGGTGTCACCTGATGAAAAGCAGGCAACCAGCCGTTGAGTTCGCAGCGTTCCAAGAACGCAGCTGCAACTTGCAGACACGAGTTCTCCGTACCCACGGGCTCGCCCAATGACACCGCCACTGAGCCCACAACTTTGTAGCCCACGAACGCATTCCCGTCGTCAGCAAACAGATGGTGCTTATCGCTCAGAAGGTGAAAAAAGGCAAGTGATGTTGTAGCGGAAGCTTCAAGAACGCCGCGCACTTCCTGCAGTTCCTGGATGTGTTGTGTGCCAGCGAGCACCACCGAGTGCAGCAGTCGGGCCGTGCCGATGATCAGCACCACCACCACCATCACCCGGACCGACGTGATGAAGAAGTCGCCGTGGCGGGTGATCGGCTGGATGGTGGATGTGGGCAACAAGAAGAGCAGGCGAGTGGCCTGTTCGGCCGATTCCACCAATGACGTGGACCGTCGGAACTGTCGGTCCAGTAGATACAGACCTACGACTCCATAGGTGTACGTAGCAATTGCTCCAAAAAGTAGCCAAAGAATGCCCTGTCGCACCAGCACTGGGTCCGGTCGAGCGCGGAAGTACCCCGTGGAGCGCAAGAGGACAGCAGCCACCACCACGGCCGTTCCGACGCCGAACAGATCGGCTTTCACCAGGTGATGGCCGATGAGCGAAGCACCAGTGGCACCAACCGCCAATATCCAGGCCATCCGCTTGCCTCGCAGCAGACCATGCACCGAGCTCAGCAGTGTGAGGGCAGCAATCAACAATGCGTATCGGAAGAGTTGCGTTGTGGAACCACCAAGGTGCAGCGACAGTGCTCCGATGCGGGCTAGGGCATGACGCGAAGCGGCTTGAATGGCGTCGGTGAGGGCAAGCAATGCGGTGGCCATTGCTGCGGCGCGACGCCAGCGACGGCCTTGGCTATCCAACCCCCGGTAAGCGAACACTTCGTTTTCGACCGTCACGCGGGGCCGGCCATCCGCAACGAGTGCGCCGCCGCTGCCCCGATCAGGAACGGCAGCCACAGCTCCATCACGCGATACAACACAACTGCGGCTGCCGCCGTGGGACCGGTGACTCCAAATGACACGAGTACCGCGCCCAGCCCTGCCTCTACGAACCCCAGGCCTCCGGGCAAAAAACCAATGATGGTGAACAACACCGATATGGCATACGCAACGACCGGAACGACGAGCCGAGGTGGTTGGCCCAGCGCCACCAGAATGCACCACAACTGGCCCACCCCAATGATCTCTACGCCAAACGCGTGAGCAATCGACGGCACTGCCAGCCGAGGTTGGTGCCGTAGGAGTTGGACGGCGTCGAAGAGCTCGTCCGCGGCAGTTGTATCTGGAGCGGCATCACTTGTAGCGGCGGGCACCCGGTGGGCTCGTTTCCACGGTGTTGCCCATCGGGACACCTGCGATGCAATGCGATACAACCGGCGAAGGGTGGACTGGCTGCGTACTGCCGCCACCACCAATGCCACCTGCGCAAGGGTGGTGATGGCGAACAAGGTGGCAGCAACGGCATCGACTCGTGAGAACCGGCCGTCGGTGGCCATCACAACCAAGCTGCCGGCCAGAACGGCAGCGAATGCCAGGTGCCCGAGCACGTTCACGAGGAGGTAGGCCGCCACCGTGGCTCCCCGAGACTTCTGATGACGCGCCGATGCCTGGAGCAATGGGGCGAGGCCGGCCATGGCGCCGGACTTGGCCAC
>JANYHQ010000596.1 GCA_025358985.1 Acidimicrobiales bacterium | reverse complement strand
GTGGCCACCAATGCGGCGGCCACTGACTCGCATCAGCCGGTGTTCTGTGGGGACGCCATTGCTGACCCACTGGCTGGCATCCTCGCCGCCACCGCAACACTCAGCGCGCTTACTAGGGAGAGTCGCGTGGTAGTCGATGTGGCGTTGTCGAGCGTGTCCCATGTATTCGGCGCACCGTTGAATCCATATTCCGCCGATGATGATATGCGTACCGATCTATCAGCGGTGCGGCCCCGCGCCCGTACTCCGAGTGGAACAGCCCCGGCACAGGGGGCTCACAATGAACTGTGGTTGGGCAAATGAGCGCTGACGCCGACGCCGTGCTCATCGTCAACGTGGAGGTGAACGGTGCCGTGGTGGATCTGCGGATCGAGTCCGCCGTGGTGGTGGCCGTCGGAGCCGGGTTGGACCGTAGCGGCGCCCCCGTAATCGTGGATGGCCATGGAGGGGCATTGATCAACGGTCTGCACGATCACCACATGCACGTGATGGCATTGGCCGCCGCGTTGCAGTCCGTACCGGTGGGTCCGCCGCAGGTGATGGACGCTCAAGCGTTCGCGTCAGTACTACGCCAGGCCGCATTGCTCCCTCAGGGGCAATCGGGCCTCGGCTGGATTCGGGCTGTGGGATATCACGAGTCGGTGGCCGGGCCTCTCGACAGGCTGGTGCTCGACGCACTGGTGGAAACTGTGCCGCTAAGAGTGCAGCACCGCAGTGGAGCCCAATGGGTGCTGAACTCCGCCGGGTTGGCGCTGGTGGATGTCGACACGTTGCCGGCCAACGGGGTGGAGCATGACGATGCGGGGATACCCACTGGCCGACTGACCGGTATCGATCACGTGCTTCGGTGGCGATGGTCGACCACCCGCAATCGTATGTACGCAGGTGATGGTCCAGATGTGGCAGCGGTGGGACGCCTGCTGGCTTCCTATGGCGTCACCGGAATCACCGATGCCACTCCCTACGCATCAACCGATGACTACATCGCACTCGTGGAGGCGCAACGACGTGGCCACCTCCGCCAGCGTCTCACGGTGATGGGCGCACCTCATCTCACACCGTCGCAGCTGGCGCCCCTGCGGTCCGGTCCGGCCAAGATCATGATGGCCGATCACGACCTGCCGTCGTTCGACGAGATGGTGGCCCTGGTGCGCCAGGCCCGCAATCACGGCAGAACAGTGGCAGTGCACTGTGTGAGCCGGGTGGCCTTGGTGGTGGCCCTTGCGGTACTCGAAGATGTGGGGGTGATGCCGGGGGACCGTATCGAGCACGGTGCTTTGGTGGATCAAGCGAGCGTCACCCAGATGGCGGCGATGGGAGTGTGCGTGGTCACACAGCCCAATTTTGTGGCGGAACGAGGCGATCGCTACCGAGTGGAGGTAGAAGCACGCGACCTGGACGATCTCTACCGCTGTGGTGGACTACTGAGCGCCGGGGTGGCTGTGGCCGGAAGTACCGATGCACCATTTGGGCACCCCGACCCTTGGCGAGCCATCAGTGCGGCCGTTGAGCGCCGAACGATCCACGGACAGGTGTTGGGAGAGGGCGAGGCGGTGACGCCACTGCGAGCTCTGCAACTGTTCCAGGGTGCCCCCGATGCTCCCGGTGAGCCGATTACCGCTATTGTGGCTGGTCAGGCTGCAGATCTGTGTTTGTTGGGGGTACCACTGGCGGAAGCACTCCAGGCACCGATGGCAGGCAATGTGCGCGCCACCTTCATCGCCGGTGACCTGGTGTTCGGAGGGTAACGGGTGAAAACCAGGTTGCGGTTGTGTGACTTCATGACGAACTGTTCTTTACTTCGTCACAATTGCTTTTTATAGTGACAGAGGAGATGGGCCCCTCCCATCTCAAGGTTGGCTTCGAGCCACACCGTCCATCAGGAGGAATCATGATCAACCTGCGTAAGTTTGTCGCCATTTCGGCGACTGGCGCGCTGGCTGCTGTGGGTTTGGCTACGGGCGCTGGCGCCCAGACGCCCACAGTGAGCTCGTCCGTAATCACCACCACACTCGCCGTTTCGGGCCCGGTGCCTGTCGG
>JANYHQ010000588.1 GCA_025358985.1 Acidimicrobiales bacterium | reverse complement strand
TTGCCAAACGTGGCTGACCTCACCCAGTTGGTGGCTTCACACCTGCATTGATAGGGGTTGCACCCGGTAAGGTCCGCCGTCATGACCAGCCCCACCGAAACCACGATCCACGGTCATTGCGACCCGCGTTTCGAGGCCGTGCGCAACGAGTTCGTTCGCAACTTCTCGGATCGCCACGAGTCCGGAGCGGCCGTGGCGGTACGCATCGACGGAGAACTCGTGGTGGACCTGTGGGGCGGTATGGCCGATCATCGCCAAGCCCGGCCCTGGACCCGGGACAGCGTTCAGTTGGTGTTCTCCACCACCAAAGGGTTGGCGGCGGCCTGCGCGTTGCTGCTGTGGCAATGGGGCCAACTCGACATCGACGCTCCGGTGGCGTCGTACTGGCCGGCATTCGGCGCAGCCGGCAAGGAGCGGATCACTGCTCGCCACCTGATGACCCATCAAGCGGGCCTGGCAGCCTTCACCGAACGGGTATCCGTGGAGGATTGCCATCGACCGGGATGGGCCGCCGCGCAATTGGCTACGCAAACGCCGGACTGGGAACCCGGTAGTGCCCACGGCTACCACGCTTTGACCTACGGGTGGCTGTTGGGTGAGGTGGTGGCACGGGCCAGCGGGCGCTCACTGGGAGCGTTCTTGGCCGAGGAAATCGCCGGACCATTGGGAGCCGGAGCGTGGATTGGCCTCCCGCCTGCGTTGGAGCCTCGAGTATCACGGCTCACCTCTGTGGCCTCGTCGTCGGTGCCCGATCAATCGCTGGAGGCCTTCAACCAAGCGTTGATGACAAAGGGTTCGCTCACCAGACGGGTGTTCTCCAATCCCAGCCAGCAGCAGGGCGTGTTCAACGAACCGGCTTTGCATGCGGCCGAGTGGCCGGCTGCCAACGGCATCGCCACGGCCACCGGGTTGGCTCGTATCTATGAGGCCATGGTGAGCGGCGAACTGCTCAGTGCTGCGACGATGGAGGCGGCCCGCACGCCGCAATCGACAGGTATGGATCTGGTGTTGCAACGCGACACATGTTTCGGTCTGGGATTCATGCTGCCCAACACATCGTCGATCATGCGCGGCGGCGGATTCGGCCATCCGGGGGCTGGTGGATCACTGGCGTTCGGTGACTGCAGAACGGGTATGTCTTTCGCCTACGTCATGAGCGCCATGGATCACGGCCACACCAACGACCCCCGCTGCCGGGCGTTGGTGGACGCCGCCTACGCCTCCCTCTGAGCCTCTTTCGGGATCGCTCAGCCCCACTGCCGGGGCGCATCGTCGAAATCACCTTGGAGCATGCCCACGATGAACGGGTTGGTGGCCCGCTCTCGGCCGATGGTGGTGTTGGGACCATGGCCGGGTAGGACCGCCATATCGTCATTCAACGGCATGATCTTGGTGGCCATCGATTCCATCAGAGCCTGGAACGATCCTCCGGCCATGTCAGTGCGTCCGATGGACCCGGCAAACAGATGGTCGCCACTGAACAGGATCGGCGGCGCGTCGTCCATGTCGAGCCGTAGGCATACCGAACCCATGGTGTGGCCGGGGGTGTGCAGACAGGTGAACTTCATGCCCGCACCGCGTACCACCTGCCCGTCATCGAGGCCCTCGATCAACTCTGGCGCCGACACGTCCAGCGCACCCAGGTATTGGCCAAAGGATCCACTGGTGCCCCGCGGATCGAGCAGCATGTGTCGGTCTAACTCGTGGATATGTACCGGGACCGGATGATCCTGGGCCTTCACCACTTCTTTCACACCGCCGATGTGGTCGATATGGCCATGGGTGGACAGCAGCGCCACCAATCGCAACCCGTGGAACTGCAAGCGATCGAGAATGGCAACGGGGTCGGGGGGAGCATCCACCAGGACGCACTCACCCCCCGGACCGTCGGGCGCCACCAGATACGCGTTGGTCTCGGCCAGCCAGAGGGGGATCTTCTCGATCAGCACGCCCTCACCCTAGGAGGGGTCAGCGCGTTCGAGCGAAGCAGCAATGGCGGCGGTGCGTTCGGCGCTGAGGATGTCTTCGAGGGGTACCGGCAGGGCGATACGCCAATTGGGTCGCTCGTCCACCGTTCCTGGCAGGTTCGGGCGTTCCTGCACCGCCAGGGCATCGTCGAGGGTGGCGCTGATGAGTCGGCTGGGGGCGGTGGCCAGTTCGGTATGTAGCGCCCGGATGAGGGGATCTACCCCGGCGGCGTGGGCACTGGACAGTTCGGCCGGGATGCGTTCCAACGTGGCGATGACATCGTCGACCACCAGCCCCCGGCGCTGGGCGATTTCCGCCACTGAGTACGGGGGCACATCGAGGGTTTCGTCAATGCCCAGGCCAAGTAGATCGGACAGCACCGCCCGTTCGTGGTCGGCCAGAGGGGACAGCAGATCATCGACGGGGTCAACGCCAGGGTCGATCGGTGTACCGGCCCGCTCAGCCAGCGACGCTCGCACTGCGGCCGTGCCCCGCGTGAAGGGTCGCGAACCCACGGCCGCTGCCTCCACCAGATCAGTCCCGGTCCAGATGCCGGCGATGGTGGGCAGATCGTGGGTGGTGATGGCAGCCATGGACTCCATGGGCAATTGCGCCGCTGGCATGGTTTCGAACTGCGTGAGCTTGTAGGAAAGTACTCTGCGCGCTGACAACTCAACCCGTACATAGTCCTCCACAGTGCCCAGGTCTTCGCCCACCACGGGGGCTTGTGCCCGTTGTGATTCGAGCGCCAGGATACCCAGAAGATCCTTGAACGGTAGGTACACATAGCAGCCCTCGGTGGGGGCAGCGCCCTCCGGGATCCACCACAATCGGAACAGACCCATCACGTGGTCCATACGAACAGCACCGGCGTTGCGGAACGCCGAGCACACGGTGCGGATGAACGGTTCGTAGCCTGCGTCGCGTAGCCGCCATGGATTGAATGGGGGGAGCCCCCAGTTCTGGCCCTGTGTGTTGAAGGTATCGGGCGGTGCGCCTACGGACATGTCCAATGAGAAGGCCTCTGGCCATACCCATGCGTCAGCGCCGGAGCGGTCTACGCCGATGGCCAGATCGGTCATCACGGGCAACGAATCGTTGGCCACTCCCAACTGCACTTCGATGAGCCATTGGATCCAGGCATGGAACGACACTCGGTCGGCCTCTGTTGTGGCCACCGCCGCCACCCCGGGTCCCGATGCCGATCGGAGATCGTGCGGCCAATCCCGCGTATCTCCACCGTGGCGTTCCACCAGCGTGCAATACACCGCGAAGGGTTCGATGGCCAACCCCTCCGAGGCCCGCCAATGGGCAAACGCCGATGCCTCCGGGTCCAGGGCCCGACGCATCCGCCATCGCCCCCAAAGCCGCTCCAATGCAGCCATTTTTTGCACCCTGACCAGGTCACGGTCGATGCGTCTATCCTCGAGCATGGCTTTGGCAGCGGTGGCAATGGGGGCCAGTTCTTCGGCCACCTCGGACCACCCGGGCACATCCTCGATATGCAGGTACAGCGGATTGCGCCAGATCCGACTGGTGGGAAAGTACGGGCTCGGCTGCTGTCCGTCGGTGGGCGTGGCCGCATGCAGCGGGTTCACCAACGTGAACCGGGCACCCCGCTCGGCTGACCATCTGTTCAGCGTGGCCAGATCGGCCAGATCGCCGATGCCCCAACTGTTTCGTGATCGCATGGCGTACAGCTGGGTGGCCCATCCCCATCCATACAGGTCATCGGGGAGGTGGCACGCTGCCGGCGCCACAATGAAACGTCGGACGTCTCCCGTGGGGGAATCGACGAGCTCGTGGTAGCCAGTAGGGGTGCCTTCCGGAATGGAGTCTCCGTGTTCCAGGACCAGGGTATCGCCGATCTCGGTGCGTAACTCCGAATGCTGGTCGCACGTCCAGTCGTCGCCCACCGTGACCACCACTGCGCCCGACGATGGGGGTGGCGCGTCCGGGTCTTCAGGAGCGCCGAGTGCAACCCTGATGGCCTGCCGGGTTGCCTCCGGGGACACGTGCTGACCGCCATCGGCGTCCTGATAGCCGTATGCCACGCCCCACCGGTCTGCTGTCATGCCCACGACGCTACCGGGGCAGTATGTGCAGGTGCTCACATTGACCACCGACGAAGCCACCTGGTCCTTATCGATGCACCCGACCTCGCCGACGGATC
>JANYHQ010000576.1 GCA_025358985.1 Acidimicrobiales bacterium | reverse complement strand
TACACCCGGACCGCTCAACTCAAGGCCGGCATAAGCAGATGTTTGTACTGCGTCACCACCGAGGCACCGTCAGGCGGAGCAGCCGATACCGGCAACCATTTCAGCTTCACCCCGAAGATCAAAATGAACAGAACCGCCCATACGAACTCGGGCACCACCGCCGCTGACAGTCCTCCTACCGTTACGATGCGGTCCAGCAACTTGCCTCGCTTCAGTGCCGCCCCCACTCCACCGAGGATGCTCAGCGGCACCACCAAGATGAACGCAAGCATGGCCAGGCGGGCGGAGTAGCCAAGGGCGGGGCGGATCTTGTCGGTGACCGGTACGTCGTAGGCCAACGAGCGGCCCAGGTCGCCTTTGGCGGTGTGGCCCAACCACGATGCGTACTGGGTAGGGATGGGCTTGTCTGTGCCCAGTTCGTGATTGAGCTGTTTGATGGCGTCTTTGTCAGCCAGTGGACCGAGGATGCGTTGGCCCACATTGCCCGGCAACGTGTGGGTGGCGAAGAACACCAGCCCCGTGAGCAGGAACAACGTGACCGCAGCGAGCAGTATCCGTCGTAGGAAAAAACGCTTCATCGGGTCACATGCCACCTTGGTAGAAGAAGCCGTGTGCGGATAGGACGAACGGCCTGCGCAAGACACATCTTGCAGCAGGCCGTCCGGTTGTGCACTTCTGGAGTGTTACTAGCCTGACATTTACGAGTTACGCCAATTTGGTTTTGGTGGTCTCCAACACGTTCATTCCGTTGGTGTAGTTGCCGGTGAGCCCCTTCTTGGAAACGTCGAGGGTGTTGGCAAAGAAGCTGAAGACAATCGGCGTGTCCTCCAGAAGTATCTCTTGGATCTTCTTGGATGCGGCCTTCTGGACGGCGATGTCCGACGACTCGATGAAGCTCTTGGCGGCAGCGTCATAATCGGCACTGCTGTAGTGGGCAGCGTTCCATACGCCCTTGGTCAACAGCGATGAGGTGAGGTACACGTTGGGCACGCCTCGGTGGCCGTACTCGGTGATACCGAAGTCGGACTTCAGCCAGCTGGGCGACTTGGTGTCGTCGTAGTAGGTGCCAGCATCGGTGACGTTGAGGGTGACGTTGATACCAACTTCTTTGGCGGCCGCCTGCAGCACCTGAGCCAACAGCTTGAGGTCGGCGCGGTCCCACGTGGACAAGGTGACATCAACGCCACCGGACTTACCGGCATCAGAGAGCAACTGCTTCGCCTTGGCGATGTCCTTCTTGCGCTGTGCCACCGTCTTGTCGGTGGTGGGATACGCAGGCGCCATCGGGCTGTCGTTGCCGGGCACGCCGAAGCCGTCGATGACACCCTGGATGGTGCCGGGCCGGTCAACGGCAAGGGCCAGCGCCTGCCGGATGCGCTTGTCGGCCAAGGGGCCGGTATCGCAGCGCATGTGTACCTGGAGATGGCCCACACTCGGGGTGGAGCCCACCACGAAGTTGGCGTCGTTCTGCAGCGTCTTGGCAGTGGTGGCCGACGAGAAAGCATCCCAGTCGAACTGGCCAGCTTGGAGCCCGGCCAGACGAGCGCTGTCGTCCTTCAGCTGCGTGATCTGGAGTCGGTCGAACTTTGGCTGGCGGGCCTTGTCGTAGTACGTGGGGTTGCGCTTGAACGTAACGCCCTGGTCCACTACGTACTTCTCCATGATCCACGGACCGGAGCCAATGAATGTCTTCTCCCACGTGCCGTCTACGTAGTCCTTCGGCAAGATGATGGCGTTGTAGTTGTCGGAGCTCACCAGGTAGGGGAAAGCTCCCACGGGAGAGTCGAGCTGGAAGGTGACGGTGTAGTCGTCCACCTTCTTGGTATTGCCCTTTTGCAGCAGGCCCTTGAACACCGAAAGGGCGTTTGACTTGAGAGCAGGATCGGCAAGTCGGTTGAAGGTGGCAACCACGTCGTCAGCGCTGAGCTTGGCGCCGGTGTGAAACGTCATGCCTTTACGGATCTTGAACGTCCACAGTGTGGAGTCGGCATTGGCCTTCCAGCTCTCGGCCACGCGGGGCTCGAGGGTGACGTTGTTGTTGGAGAACGACAGGTACTCGCCAGCCAAGCCCAGCAGGAGCAGTGAGCCGCCGTTGTTGGCGAGCACCGGGTCGACCTTGCCACCCGGGGCAATGGTGCTGACGCGCAGCAGTGGCTTGCGGCCACCGCCGCCGGCGGCAGGCTTGGTGGCTTTCTTGGTGGCAGCCTGAACCTGGCCCCCGCTGAGCATGGATGCCAATGGCAGGCTCATACCGGCCACGGTGGCGGCACGCAGGAAGTTGCGTCGGCTCAATCCGCCGCTACGCACCTCATCGACCAAATGGTTCTCGCGCTCACTGAGGCGGCGACGGATGCCGTCGATTCCGAACTCATCGTTGCTCATGGATTTTCCCCTTGGGTGGCGGGCGGGCGAACACGGGATGACGGATCAGGCCGTGGGTGCGCGCAGGTGGTGGAGTTGTACTAGTGCCGAAGCGTAGAGCTGTCAATTGATGTTTGCTGA
>JANYHQ010000566.1 GCA_025358985.1 Acidimicrobiales bacterium | reverse complement strand
ACGACATCGGCGACACCCTCGCATCGATGAACCACTCAGAGTTGGCCGCCACCATCCTTGAACCATTTGTCTCCGAACGAAATCACTGGATTGTGAAACACCATGGCGTGTTTCAGGGGTACTACTTCTTTCATCATCTGGGTCTCGATAAGAACATGCGCGAGCAGTTCAAGGATTCGCCCTATTACCGCGACACCATTGAATTCTGCGCCATCTACGACCAAAACTGTTTTGATCCCGCCTACGAAACGTCACCACTGGATCACTTCGTACCCCTGGTGTCCAAACTGTTCGCCAAACCCAAGCAGTCGATCTATTTGCGCCCCACTGCAGCGGCGGAGTAGCCCACGCTACGAATTGCTTGAGTCACCACCTGTTGAGCCAAGAGTCGAAGGTGGAATAGGTCCGCTGTCACCACACCTGTGGCCACCGCCACCAGGGCATCACCATCGGCCTCAGTGTGGGCAGGGAGCAAGGCTCGGGCCATTCCATCGTGGCCGCTTTGGGCCATGAGGCGACACATCTGCTTGTCGGCAACGGCATTGGTGGCGATTACCCCAATGGTGGTGTTACCAAACGACGATTCCACCGCCGTATCGAACTGCGGAGGCCCGATGTCGGCGGTACTGACGCCATCGTCGATGAAACCGAACGCGTTCACAGCAATGAGCGCGCTTACGACAAGATCACCTACTCGTAACGACGCAGTGCCCAGACCACCGGGCCGGGCTGTGGTCCGCCCAGCCCACTTGCCCACCGTGGCACCCGTGCCGGCTCCCACCAAACCCACTTCGTGAGCTCCCCCGGTAGCCCGCTCCGCCGCCGCCCGACCCTCCTGGGAGCCCGGACGGACGTATGGGTCTCCCACCGCCAAGTCGTAAAGGCACATACCAACTACGATGGGCACCAGACCCCTAATAGTGGCAATGCCTCGACCCTGTTGCTCCAACCAGTGCATCACCCCGTCGGCGGCGGCCAAGCCAAACGCTGACCCGCCGGACAGCACCACGGCATCCACCATGTTCACCCGCCGATCGGGATGCAGCAACTCGAATTCTCTGGTCGCCGGCGCTCCCCCACGTACCTCGCCCGATGCCACCGTGCCTGGGGGCAGCACCACCACGGTGCACCCGGTGCGGGCCGCTACATCGGTCCAATGACCAACCTTCACCCCGTCCACGTCACTGAGCACCGCCAGAACATAGGTCGCCCCGTGCCCGTGCCCGTGCCCGAATCCACTGCATCGAGTGGAGCGAGCATTGCGCTCACCGCAACCTGGACACCACTCGACGCGCATGAGGGGGCGGCTGCCGAGCCGTCCTCTATCGTCATACCCATGACCATCACCAGCACCCCCGACCTGGACGTGCTCGACGAGATCCAGAAGCGGGTGCTGTGGCTGGCCGTACGCATGGTGGACTCGGCCAATCACGATCGCCCTGATGCCGGTGGCATCAAGGTGGGTGGCCATCAAGCGTCGAGTGCCTCGATGGTGTCGATTATGACGGCTCTGTGGTTTTCCCATCTCACCGGCCACGACAAGGTGGCCGTCAAACCCCATTCGTCTCCGGTGTATCACGCCATTAAATACCTCACGGGTGAACTCGACCGGTCCTATCTCACCCGGCTGCGCAGCCTCGGTGGGTTACAGGCCTACCCCAGCCGCACTAAAGATCCGGACGTGTCGGACTTCTCCACCGGTTCGGTGGGGCTAGGGGCGGTAGCTCCGCTATTTGCCGCCGCCGCCCGCCGCTATATCGACAATCACTTTCCTCCGGCCCGTCCCGGTCGTTTCATTGCCCTGGTGGGTGACGCCGAGCTTGATGAAGGCAACGTATGGGAAGCCATTGCCGACCCAGCCCTCAAGGGCCTGTCCAACGTGATGTGGATTGTGGACGTCAACCGCCAGAGCCTGGACCGAGTGGTGCCGGAGATGAAGGCGCAGCAGTTGATGAAGTTCTTCCGGGACTCCGGTTGGCACGTAGAAGAGGCAAAGTACGGTCGGTTGCTGCAATCGGCGTTCGCGGCGCCCGGGGGACAAGCGTTACGGCGCCATATCGACGCCATGCCCAACGAGGAGTACCAGAGCCTGTTCGCCCACCGAGGAGCCGAGCTGCGGGTGCGGTTCTTGGCCAACGCTGACGATGAACTACGCGCACTGATGGATTCGGTCACCGATGACGCCCTGGCCCCGCTGGTGCTCAACCTCGGGGGGCATGATCTGGGAGAACTACTGCGCGCCTATCAAGCCTGCGACGAAGTGTTGGACCGACCCAGTGTGGTATTCGCCTACACCGTCAAAGGGTGGGGTTTGCCAATGGCTGGCGATCCACTGAACCACGCCGCCCTCATGTCACCCATCCAGGTGGACGACTTCCGTTCTTCGCTGGGGCTGAGCGCCGAAACCGAGTGGGACCGGTTCGATCCGTCCTCGCCCGCTGGTAAAACGTGCGAGTCAGTGGGTGGCGAAATCAACAATCAGCCGCCCTTCCCTCGTCCCGTGGTGGATGTCCCCACCGAGACCGGTGTGTTCACGGCCAAGCCGGTGTCCACGCAGGAAAGCTTTGGGCGGGTACTCACCAGCTTGGCCGCCATCGCTGGTGTGGCGGAGCGGATGGTGACCACATCGCCCGATGTGTCGGTGTCCACCAACCTGGGCGGCTGGATCAACAAAGTCGGCGTGTTCACCAACGACGAGAAGACGGATTATCTCGGCGAGGGACGGCTGTTGCGGTGGAGCCAGGGTCCGCAGGGTAAACACATCGAACTCGGGCTCAGCGAGATGAATCTATTCCTTATGCTTCATGCGCTGGGTTTGGCTCATGAGCTTCACGGTGAGCATCTGTTGCCCATCGGCACGGTATACGACCCATTCGTATGCCGGGGCCTGGATGCGCTCATCTATGCGCTGTACAACGGGGCCAAGTTCGTGCTGGTAGGCACTCCCGCCGGCATCACCCTGTCGCCCGAAGGCGGCGCCCATCAGAGCACCATCACCGCATCCATCGGTATGGAACTGCCCGGCATTCACTACGCCGAACCGGCCTACGCCACTGCCCTCGACTGGTTGTTGTGTGACGGTCTCCGGCAACTCTCCAACCCCACCGGACAGTCTCTGTACTTACGACTTACCACTCGGCCGGTGGACCAAAGTCCGTTTGAGGACGCCACCCAACGCTTTGGCAAAGAGCAGCTGCGGGCTCAGGTGTTGGCCGGTGGCTACCGTCTCATCGACCCCGACGGGTCGGCTGAGGTGATCATCGCCGCGTCTGGGGCAGTGCTGCCCGAGGCCATCGAAGCCGCCCGCCAACTGCAGAGTGAAGGCATCAGCGCCGCCATCATCGACATGACCAGCCTGGATCGCTTGTACAACGGTTGGCGCAGCACCCAGCGCACCGCCGTGGCCACCGGACGCAAGGCCAACGAGGACTTCCATCTGGCCACCTTGATCCGCCCTGGCGAACGGCGAGCCCCCATCATCACTGTTCACGACGCCGCCAGCCATGCCATGGCGTGGATGGGTTCGGTGTTCGGCCAGCGGACCATACCCGTGGGCGTCGACGCCTTCGGCCAGTCCGGCACCATCGCCGAGCTGTACAACTTGTTTGGCCTGATGCCCGACCAAATTGTGAACGCGGCCGTGGTGGCCCTCGACGCGGACTAGCCAAATCGTATTGAACCTGTCAATATTTGAACTTCGAGGCGGAGTCCACATCAGCAAAGGATGGGTCACATGAAGCTTGGAGCTTTCTTCTTCGGTGGAGTGGAAATGACGGATGCCGGGGCCGGTGCCCCGAACCCCATGGACCGCCGATTCGACAATAAAGCGTGCTGGGACGCCACCCTGAAATACATCGACGCGGCAGTGGATGCCGAGCGACTGGGTTTTGACAGTTTCTGGACCACCGAGCACCATTTTCAGTACGAGGGCTACGAGGTCATCCCCAACGGCATTCTGGTGTCGGCTTGGATTGCGGCGCGCACCCAACATCTGCGTTTGGGTTCGATGTTCAACGTGGTGCCGCAATGGAATCCGCTGCGTTTGGCCGAGGACTTTTCCACACTCCACAACCTCTCCGGTGGTCGGGGCATATT
>JANYHQ010000515.1 GCA_025358985.1 Acidimicrobiales bacterium | reverse complement strand
GACTCCGCCACCACACCGGGCCGGGCCGCAGTGTTGTCAACCGTCATCCTGCTCGGCATCTACCTCGTGGCGAGTTACGGATCCGTGTCGTTGCTGGGCCCCGCCTTCGTTACTGACAACGCCAGTGAGGCGATCTATGCGCTGGGTAAAGTGGCATTGCCCACCATCATGGTGAAACTGCTGGTATTAGCCATTCTCACTTCTGCAGCAGCATGCTGCCAAACCACCATTCTGCCCGCCACCCGCACCATGCTGTCGATGAGTGCCCACGGAGCAGTGCCACCAAAGCTGGCCCGCATCGATCGCGCCCGGCTCACTCCGGACTTCAGTACCTGGTTGTTCGGTGCCATCTCCGTCGTGTGGTATCTCACCTTGGTCATCATTAGCCACAACACCAAAACGGATGCTTACAGCGCATCCATTGCCGCCGTGGGTATGGCCATTGCTGTGTATTACGGCCTCACTGGCGTGTCGTGCATTGTATATTTCCGCCGGTTTGTGCTGCGGTCGTTGAAGAACTTCATCTTCATCGGGGTACTCCCAGGCTTCGGCGGCATCGTGTTGCTCTACGTGTTCGCCAAGACCGTATGGGACGCCCGCAACGCGGCGTACGGTTACGGCACGCTGTTCGGAATAGGCACTGTGCTGCTCATTGGCACCCTGTTGTTGGTACTGGGCGTTCCGTTGATGTTGTGGTGTGCCGCAAAGTACCCACGCTTCTTCAGTTACGCACCCGACCCTGCGGACGTTGTGAAGGATCCGGGTGGCCCGGACACGTTGGCCGCACCGCTCGGAACCTACGTGAAGGGATCCGATCATGGCCGGTGAGATCGTGGTGGGCGTCGGTGGTGGCGGAAGCGGTTTTGAAGCGGCGCGAATGGGGGCTCGATGGGCACAACTCACCAATGTGGCCTTGGTGCTCGTGTTCGGCTACGAAGCGTCACCGATGGGTCCGCGCGGCGGTCCGCTGGAGGAACGGATATCTGCGGTTGGTGACGAAGCCATCGAGCAGATCCGCACCGAACTGCTGATGACATATCCGGGCCTCACCATCGAGGTGGAGTTGGTGGCCCAACGCCCTGCCGACGCGTTGATGAACGTGGCCCAAGCCCGCAGCGCCGAACTCATTGCGGTGGGGCACGGCGGACAAGGCCCACTGCGTGCTGCACTGCTGGGCAGTATCACCTACGAGATAGTCCATCGGGCCACGTTGCCCGTTCTCGTTGTCCCCAACGAAGCCGACTAAACCCGGCAACCGTCAACCGGTCGCGACACTGGCAACGCCTGTCGCGACACGTTGGCGCGCTGAGCGTCGCAACCAGCGCGCCCAGTGTCGCGACCAACACAAGCGGTCAGCCACCGAGCACATTGGCACAGAGTGCCGCAACGGCCAGTTGCGCAAGCGGCCTGAACTTCATCAGCTGACTTTGCGATACTTCCAGATGGCCAACGGCGCCAGTATGAGAACCATTCCTAAACTCCAAACGATGGAGATGATCACCTTGGTGGCAGTGGGCCCTCCCAACACGCAGGCTCGGATGGCGCCCACGGCTGCACTCAAAGGCTGATTGCGAGCCCAGAACGCCAATGGTCTGGGCATTGACTCGGCGTTGACGAACGCCGTGGAGGCAAAGGTGAGCGGCGCAATGAGAGGGAACGCAGCCGCCTGGGCCGCTTCGGCGTTGGGCACGCTGAGGCCGATGAAGGCAAACAGCCAGCACAATGAAAATCCGAACAGCAACAGCACCAGCATGCCGCCGACAAAGGGCAGCACCCCGGCATGCAGACGGAAACCCACGAGGAATCCCATGATGGTCATCAGCGCGAATACGAATACGTTGCGAAACGTGTCCGCCAATGTGCGCCCGGCCAGTACGGCTGATCGCGACATGGGCAGTGAGCGCATGCGCTCGATGAGGCCCTTGGTCCGATCCTCCGCCAGTCCCACAGCAGTGTTGATGGCGCCGAAACTCACGGTTTGGGCAAAGATGCCGGGCATCAGAAAATCTACGTAGCGAACACCGGGGATCTTGATGGCGCCGCCGAATACATAGCGAAACATCAACACGAAGATCACCGGTTGGACGGTGGCGAACACCAGCAGTTGAGGCACTCGACGTACCGTGACCAAGTTGCGCCACACCATGGCCATGGTGTCTCGCACCGCCCAGCCCAGCCCACCTGATGGCGCTTCGTGACGGGTTGAGCCAACGCTGGCCGTAGTGACCGCTGAGGGCGTGGTGAGTTGCGTGGTCATTGGGCACCTGAATTCTTGGACTTCTTGGACTGCTTGGTGGAAGGACCGATGACCGAAGAGGTACTGGCAGCACCGGTGAGGGTGAGGAACACGTCGTCCAGCGTGGGCTCGTGTACGGCAACGGCCTCGGGCACGAGTGCTCCATCGAGACGATTCAACACACTTCGCAGTGTGGTGGGACCGTCCTGCATCACCACCCGCACGATGGCGGCGCCCGCCGGGTCACGGGTGGGGTGGTGCCCCTCCAGTGCCGCCATGGCCGCGTCGACGGCGGCCCGATGGGGATACGTGAGCTCGATGATGGTGTCACCCAATCGGCTCTTGAGCTCACTGGCGGTACCTTCAGCCACGACGGCTCCCCCGTCAATGACCACGATACGGTCGGCGAGGCGGTCTGCCTCCTCCAGGTACTGCGTGGTGAGCAACACCGTGGTGCCGTCCGCCACCAAGTCTTCGATCACCGACCACAACATGGCGCGACTGGCCGGATCCAAGCCGGTGGTGGGCTCATCAAGAAACAACACTGGAGGCTGAGTGACCAAGGCCGCCGCCAGATCCAGACGACGACGCATGCCGCCGGAGTAGGTACGAGCGGGACGGTCGCCGGCATCGCTGAGGGCGAATCGCTCCAAGAGTTCTGTGGCTCGAATACGGGCGGCCGGCACCCTCAAATGATTGAGTCGACCCACCAGTGTGATGTTTTCGTGCCCGGTGAGATTCTCATCCACCGCCGCGTACTGACCGGCCAGTCCGATACTGGTACGCACCGCCTGCGGATCCTTGGACACGTCATGACCATTGACCATGGCGCGCCCGCTGTCTGGTCTGATGGTCGTGGCGAGGATACGCACCGCAGTGGTTTTGCCCGCGCCATTGGGGCCGAGCAACCCCAGCACGGTACCGGTGGGTACCTCCAGGCTCACCCCCCTCAGTGCTTGCACCGAGCCGAACTGCTTATGCAGATCCTCGGCCAGTATCGCAGAAGTACTCATGAACGTTGATGTTACTAGATAATTTAGTTCAGTCAACTATTTATTGCACTCAACCATATGTACACTCCTGGCATGGCTCGCACCGACAGTGATCTCAGCTCTGCCTGGGAGTCATTGTTGCCACTGTTCCTGGCCAAGCGCGACCAGTACTTTGCCGAGGTGGGCCTGCTCGGCATCACCCCTCCCCACGGACATGCACTCACCGCGCTCGTACAGCCCCGACGCATGCGCGAACTGGCCGAGCTCATGTCCTGCGACGCGTCGTACGTCACGTCTGTTGTTGACCGATTGGAAGGTCTTGGTTTGGTACAGCGGCGGTTGTCAACGCAGGATCGCCGGGTCACGGAAGTGGCCCTCACCAGCAGCGGTGAGGCTGCGGTGGTACGCCTTCAAGCAGCCATGAGTCGGCCACCGGAGGTGCTGCTGAATTTGTCTGAAGCTGACCAGCGCACCCTCATCCGCATCTTGGCCAAACTTCCGGCCACCGCACCTGAAACATGCGGCTGGGTGGCTCGTTGGGGTGCGTCGCGATCAGGATTCAAAGCGCCGACCTGCATCACACCCTGAGTTCCAACCCCGTGAGTTCCAACCCCGTGAGTTCGGCTCAGGTGAAGACAACCACCCGGCCACCCACCAGAAAGATGCGATTCTCGGCCTGGTAGCGCACCGCCCGTGACAACACCTGGCGCTCCACATCACGGCCCACCACCACTAGGTCGGCCGCCTCCGACGCGTGAGTGACCCGGATGGCGTCTTGTTCGATGATGGGACCTTCATCCAGGTCCGACGTTACATAGTGTGCAGTTGCCCCGATCAGCTTCACCCCCCGTTCGTAGGCTTGGTGGTAGGGCTTGGCGCCCTTGAAGCCGGGCAGGAACGAGTGATGGATGTTGATGGCCCGACCGGCCAGCGTGGCGCACAGTTCCGGTGACAACACCTGCATGTAGCGGGCCAGCACCACAAAGTCGACGCGATGCGTTTCGATCAGCTCCAGCAAGGCCGTCTCCTGCGCTGCCTTGGTGGCTGCCGTGACGGGCAGATGGACGAACTCGATGCCGTAGCGTTCCACCATGGCGCGACAGTCCTCGTGGTTGGACACGACCAGCGGTATGTCCACCGCCAATTCCTTGGCACTCCAGCGGTACAGCAGGTCGAGCAGGCAATGATCGAATTTCGACACCATGATGAGGATGCGCTGCGGGGCGGACTCGGGACGGATGGTGAGGTCACCGCCGAAGCGTGAATGGGCTGAGTAGAGATGCGCCTTGATGGAGTCGAGGTCACTCAGCTCCGTTTCGAAGCGGGTCCGTAGACAGAACAACCCGGTGATGGGATCGCTGTATTGGGCATTGTCGAGGATGTTGGCCCCGGCATTCAACAATCCTTCGGCGAAGGCATGGACGATGCCCGGACGATCAGGGCAGCGGACGGTCATCACGTAGCGGTGCATGGCTCTGTCACCGTAGCCAAGGTGGCGTTGGCCCAACACCAATTGCATTGAGGGCAACGCGGTAGCGTTGGATTGTGTCAGGTGGCGTTGGTCCTCGAA